>NZ_CAWNWX010000050.1:0-4283 GCF_963878195.1 Aeromonas sp. HMWF016 | reverse complement strand
ACCTTGGCCGCCATCAAGCAGCTCAAAGACAAGAAGCAGGGTTATTTCCTGATGGTGGAAGGGGGCCGCATCGACCACGCCCTGCACGACACCAACGCCAAGCGAGCCTTGCAGGACACCCTCGCCTTCGACAACGCCATCAAGGCGACCCTCGACGAGGTGAAGAAAACCGATCCCGAGCTGAAAAACACCCTGATCGTGGTCACCGCCGACCATGACCACACCCTGGTACTCAACGGCTACGCCAAACGCACCGGCAAGACCACCGCCGACAACCCCGGGGTGCTCGGGCTGGTGAAGAACTACGAAACCGGCGAGCCGAGCAAGGATGCCGACGGCATGCCCTACACCATCATCGGCTTTGGCAACGGCTACAACCGGGTGGACGGGCCGCGCAGCAGCGTGGCACCGCTGGATGACGCCACCGTCTCCGCCAACGACTACCACCAGGAGGTGGTGGTCAAGGTGGGTGAAATCGGCAACGAGACCCACGGTGGCACCGACGTTTTCCTCGGCGCCATCGGCCGGGGAGCGGATAGCTTCCACGGCTCACTCGACAACACCGCCGTGTTCGGCAAGGTCAAGGCTGCGGCCGGGCTGTAAGGAGCATTCCCATGAAAAGAGCCATCAACCAATCCATGAAGCAGAACCTGCATAAAACCCTGGTCAGCACTGCCCTGCTGGCCGCCCTCGGCGGCACTGCCCAGGCACAGGCCGCCGATGCCAAGAACGTCATCCTCTTTATCGGTGACGGCATGGGCCCCACCGTGCTCACCGCCACCCGCCTCTACAAGGTGGGGGAAGAGGGCAATCTGGAGATGATGAAGCTGGCCCGCAGTGCCCGCATCAAGACCTTCTCCAACGATGCCCAGACCACCGACTCGGCCCCCTCCATGGCGGCCTATACCACCGGGGTCAAGATGAACAACGAGGTGATAGCCATGAGTAGCGACACCAGGGCCGTCGCCCCCGGCAAGGACGTCAACGGCAACAAGGGCGTCAACAACTGCGCCAGCGACAACGGCAAGCCGGTGCCCACCATTCTCGAGCTGGCCAAGGCAGCGGGTAAGTCGGTGGGTGCCGTCACTACCACCGAGCTGACCCATGCCACTCCGGCCGCCACCTACTCCCACATCTGCCATCGGGATGCCGCCTACGCCATCGCCGCGCAGGCGGTACCGGGCGGCGCCGGCTTCAACCAGGCTCTGGGGAACGGGGTCGACGTGCTGATGGGGGGGGGCGCCAACCACTGGACGCCCTACAACAGCACCAGCAACAAGGGGGGCCGCGCCGACGGGCGGGATCTTACCGCCGAGCTGACCGCCCGGGGCTATCGCTACGTCACCACCCGCACCGATCTCGCCAAGGTCGATAGCGGCAAGCTCATCGGCCTGTTCAGCGCCAAGTCCCACCTCGACTACGAGCTGGACCGCGTCGCCAAGGGGGTGGCCAATACCCAACCGTCGCTCTCCGAGATGACCGCCAAGGCGATCGATCTGCTCAGCCAGAACAGCCAGGGCTACTTCCTGATGGTGGAAGGGGGCCGCATCGATCACGCCCTGCACGGCACCAATGCCAAGCGCTCGCTCACCGACGCGGTGGCGCTGGACGACGCGGTCAAAACGGCGCTCGGCAAGGTAGACCTGAAAGATACCCTGATCGTGGTCACCGCCGACCATGACCACACCATGACCATCAACGGCTACTCGGCCAAGGGCAACAAGGTGCTGGATCTTGTGAAAAATGGCGATGGCTCGACCCAGAACGACGTGGATGGCAAGCCGTTCACAACCCTGGTGTTCGGCAACGGCCCCAACCGCCCCGACGTGCGCCCCACCCTCACCAGCGATCAGGTGATGGCGGACGACTACCTGCAGGAGACCGGGGTCAAGCTCGGCTCAGAGACCCACGGCGGCGGCGATGTCATGCTGTTTGCCGACGGCGCCGGCAGCACTCGCTTCAAGGGGACGCTGGATAACACCCGGGTGTTCGGCAAGCTGAAGGAGGCGCTCGGCCTGTAAACGGCAGGGCCCGGCGCGGTGCCGGGCCCTGCTCGTTCGAGCGATCCCCCATGATGCGATATTTACTTCCGCTGTGGCTGCTCGCCAGCAGCCTCTCATTTCCCCTCCTTGCCGATGAAGTCCCCGATCTGGCCGCCCGCATCCGCTATCAGGAGAGGGTGACCAGCAGCGACGGCATCAGCAAGGAGAGCCAGTGGCAGGAGAAGTGGCTGCGGGTTGGCGATCAGGTGTGGAGCCAGCGGCTCATTCCGCTGCCCCTTGCCCGCGCCTACCACGCCACCCACGATGCCACCCCGGGCCACAAGCACTTTACCCACCAGATGGCGGCGCGCTGGATAACCCTCGACCAGCAGGGCATGCTGCAACTGCGCTACGCCGACAGCTGGCACAACCAGCTGGTGGAGGTACCGGAGGAGGAGTACGGTCATGTGGCTTTCAAACCAGACTGGCCGCGGATCCGCCACCTCATCAACCCAGCCCTGTTGCAGGAGATGGCCCCCCTCGATGAAAGCGCCCCCGAACAGGCGCGCTGGTATGAAAAACGCGAGGGCAACCAGCGCACCCGTATCCTCTGGTCGAGTCGCTGGCAGCTGCCGCTGGTGGTGGAGTCGGCGAGCCTCGATGGCTATCGCAGCTACCGGATGGAGGTGACCCTAAAAACGCTGCCCAAGAATTTGCCCTGGCAGCAGCTGGAGGGGTATCAAACGCTCGATCTGCGGGACTTCTTCGATTGAGATGAAGCTCCATAGTGGGCTGACTTGTCTCTGCGGGATGTTACACTCTGTGTACTCATCCCGGATCAGGTCTGCCATGCGTCTCCCCTTGCTCCTGCTGCTCTGCACCTCGCTCCTGCCAGCCTTTCACGCCCGGGCCATGGTGGTGGTCGCGGCCGAAATTCCCCCTTACGTGATCCGCTCTCACCAGGGCGCCCCGAGCGGCATGGCCATCGAGGTGCTGGAGGAGGCGGCCCGTCGCCTCAAGGAGCCACTGACCATCGAGCTGATGCCGCTGGCTCGCGCCCTGAGTCAGACCCAGCACCGGCAGGATGTGCTGCTGGTGCCGCCGGTGAGAAGCCCCCAGCGCGAGCCACTGTTTCTCTGGATTACCCCCTTGCTGGACGAGGCCTTTGTGCTGGTGACTCATCGTCAGCACCATCCCCAACCGCTGACAACCGGTGAACTGCCCGGCCTCACCATCGGCGTGATGCGCAGCTCCTATGGCCAGAGCCTGCTGCTCCCGTTCAAACGGATCAAACAGGAAGAGGTGGCCGAAGAGGTCAACAACGCCAGCAAGCTGGCTCGGGGCCGTATTCAGGGCTGGGCAGTGGCCTGGAACAGCGCCCGCTACAACCAGCTGCAGGCAGGCTTGCCGCTGGCGGATCTGGTTCGCGGCGAAACGCTGAAACAGGCTGCGCTCTACCTGGCGGCCAGTCCCCATTTTCCAGCCAAAGAGGCAACACGCTGGCGCGACACCATCGCCGCCATGCGCGATGACGGCAGTCTGGCCCGCATCATCAAGCAGTACGATTACCAGGCACCCTGACAAACTTGTCAGGATAATTGCCAAAGCCGTCCAGAATGGTTATGGTAGCCCCATGAAAAGATTCACTATTTCCTCTCACAAGCTCACACCCTGCTGAGCCCCCGCCTCGCTCCTTCGGCCGCGAGTCGCTTGGGGGCATGGCACTTTCTCGATCTCTCGACACCCTTGTGATGGCCAGCCTGCGTGAGTGGGCTTGGCCCTGTAAGCTATTGATAAGGATTATCTTATGAAACAACCGCATCTCGTTATCTCCAACCTTGATCTGGATCGGATTGAACAACTGCTCGGCAACCATCCCCAACACCTTGCCCTGCAAGAGGAGCTGGATCGCGCCGAAATCCGCGAGCCGGCCGACATGCCGCCCGATGTCGTCACCATGAACAGCAAGGTACGCTTCAAGATGCAGAGCAGCGGCAACGAGTTCTGCCTCACCCTGGTCTACCCGCGCGATGCCAAGGGCGACGAGAGCAACATCTCGGTGCTGGCACCGGTGGGCAGCGCCCTGCTTGGTCTGAAAGTGGGCGACAGCATCGCCTGGCCGGGCCCGGCCGGTCGCACCATCGAGGTGGAGATCCTTGAGGTGGTCTATCAGCCGGAGCGTGCCGGCGAGCTGCACCGCTGACCCCCGTTGCGGGCAGGCCAACTCGGAAGGCCAGCCCGCACAGCCTGATCCCGATCAAGCTTCCCCTGCTTATCGGGTCGATTTTCCCCCTATTCCCC
>NZ_CAWNWX010000049.1:0-1393 GCF_963878195.1 Aeromonas sp. HMWF016 | reverse complement strand
ATTACGGTTCGCTAATCGAGCCTACGGCCCTAAAACCCTTTAACCCCAAAATATCTTAATATTATAATCCCTATACCAATTATACTTCCACCCCCACCTCCAACTTTCAGATAATGCCATGCGGCCAATAGCTCGAAGTTAAAATGACCAAGCATAACAAACTCAATGATAAGAAGAAATAAGTAGGCAACCTCAGCTAAAATAATTCCAGCCAATATCGAGAAAAAGGTAAAAAGGAGGTTGATCATTTTTTCTCTCCAGTACCATTTTGTTTGGTTATTGCTTCAACACCCTTGCCAGTTACCTCTGAAAATATTGAACCACCTAAGTCACCAAAAGAACTAGGGACTGGACTGGGTGTCATTTCTTTTGAAATACCAAAATCCCCTTTGATTTCAGAGTATTTTTGAAGCACGATTAGGACACCCACCTTTTGTAGCAAGCCACTATCGAACGGCTTGCAGGCCTTATAAGGGTGTATGCATTCGAACTGATGCCTGCAAAACTCGGCTGGCAGGAGAAATTTTCAGGTTTAGAAAGCAACGCCCCCTGCACAACCATTTACTGGACTATGTGCAATACCCGGAGCTATTAGCAGGGTAAACACAAAGCAATCAAATCCGTGGTTGATGGCATCGCAGCTGGCCACAATGGCGGGCAAACTGCTGACATTGATCTCTGCCTCCCACCACTCTGATCCCTTGTCGCCTGAACAACGTCACCTGCTTCAACCATCGAACACCATCAAAGCCCAACCGTTCCAGAATGGGTCCAAGTTGGGCCGGAATATGACCCCGCTTGTCGGGCCGAATAGCACGGCCTGTCTAATCAAGCGAGTCGATAACCAAATCGGTAATACGTTCTTTTTGGGGGATGCGATAAGCCAGGGTCACCGTGCCTGCACGCTTGCTGGCATAGCTATAGTCCTGTGCGTACAACGGCACATTCATCAACTGGAGCAGAGAGTCGAGTAGTCCCTAAGTGGCCCGCAAAGTGAGGTTGAAAATCCCCTTGAGCATCAGGAATGTACAGATGGTCTGGTCGGTATCAAGCTGGCTGCGGCCCCGTCGTCCGTAATGGCTTTGGTGAAACCAATTGTTCATTGCCTCGGTATCAACCCAGAAGGTGAGTGAACCACGGTTGAGCAAAGACTTGTTATATTGAGGCCAGTTGGTGATGGGGTGAAGTGACGCGCCCATAATGCAGACTTGAAGATGATGGCGGGATCAGATCACCAAGTTCTCAGTTAGTTCCATTCAAGCTGTATCGATTTGGGCAACAACGCCGCAAGCAGAACTAATTCTAAATAACTGATCCCAATAGTGCTACACCTTCGCTGTGCCATAGCCATTCCCCGGGAAAGGAGACACGGTATCCATGAAGTGTTTCACTC
>NZ_CAWNWX010000048.1:49288-55739 GCF_963878195.1 Aeromonas sp. HMWF016 | reverse complement strand
GTACCCCCCCCCACCCGTCACAACGCAACAGCCTTCTGACTGTCTGCCTATCTATTTGCCAAGCCCCCACATTGTTGGGCAAAACCCACGAAACCAGGCAACACCGAGGCAATAAAAAGCGCCCTCCGAAGAGGGCGCCAAAAAACAGCATTAACCAGCGAAGCTGAAATCAGGCTTCGCTGCTGGGCAGCGGTGCAACCGGCTCCAGCAAGGATTCGTCTTCGGCCATGCAGGCCGCGGCAGTGAAGAGCACGTCAGTGGAGCTGTTAAGCGCCGTTTCCGCCGAGTCTTGCAGCACGCCGATGATAAAGCCGACGGCTACCACTTGCATGGCGATATCGTTGCCGATACCAAACAGGCTGCAGGCCAGCGGGATCAGCAGCAGGGAGCCACCGGCTACACCGGACGCGCCACAGGCACTGATGGTAGCGACCACGGAGAGCAGCACAGCCGTTGCCAGATCCACCTCCATACCCAGGGTATGCACCGCCGCCATGGAGAGCACAGTGATGGTGATGGCAGCACCCGCCATGTTGATGGTGGCACCCAGCGGGATGGAGACCGCATAGGTATCCTCCGGCAGACGCAGTTTTTCACACAGCGCCATGTTAACCGGGATATTGGCCGCAGAGCTGCGGGTAAAGAAGGCGGTCACACCACTCTCTTTCAGGCAAGTCAGCACCAGCGGATAGGGGTTGCGCTTGATCTTCCAGAACACGATCAGCGGGTTGACCACGAAGGCAATCAACAGCATGGAACCAATCAGCACCACCAGCAGTTGGGCATAGCCAAACAGGGCGTCAAAGCCGGTTTCCGCCAGGGTGGAGGCGACCAGCCCCAGGATCCCGAGCGGCGCGCAGCGGATCACCGCTTTCACGATGGCCGAGACGCCATGGGACAAATCGGTGATCAGCGTCTTGGTGCTCTCGTTGGCGTGGCGCATGGCAATACCCAGACCAATAGCCCACGCCAGAATGCCGATATAGTTGGCATCCATCAGCGCCTTCACCGGGTTGGTCACCACGTTGAACAGCAGAGTCTGCAACACTTCGGTGATGCCGCCCGGCGGAGTGATCTCGGCCGTATTGGCCACCAGATGCAGATCGGAGGGGAAGAGGAAGCTGGCAATCACTGCGACCACGGCCGCAGAGAAGGTACCAAACAGATAGAGCAGCAAAATGGGTCGCATGTTGGTCTTCTGACCCTGCTTGTGACCAATAATGGCAGCCATGACCAGTATGAATACCAGCAGCGGAGCTACCGCTTTCAGCGCGCCCACAAACAGACTGCCAAGCAGACCTGCCGTTTTGGCCCACTCGGGGGCAAACATCGCCAGCAAGATACCGAAAACCAGACCAACCAG
This sequence comes from Aeromonas sp. HMWF016, assembly GCF_963878195.1. Taxonomy (NCBI): domain Bacteria; kingdom Pseudomonadati; phylum Pseudomonadota; class Gammaproteobacteria; order Aeromonadales; family Aeromonadaceae; genus Aeromonas; species Aeromonas sp. HMWF016. The sequence continues at coordinate 54,376 of NZ_CAWNWX010000048.1, read as the reverse complement.
GATCTGGCTGACCAGACTGGTGCTATTGACCAGCCGAAGGAGGGGGTGTTGTTGTGTCATCAAAAAAGTCCCTAGGCACCGTAGTGCTCGATTCATGAGTCCTGTTTGCAACCCTCCCGCCAGCATGATTCCGTTCTGACGGGTTGCCGGCTGCCAGCCTTCTGTCGGGCCGATCCGCCGGTCACCGGATTGCATGACGGAATATCCCATTCACCACCGCTTTTTTCCAGAGACCTACCAAAAAATATCCAGTATCCGGCACAAATAACCGCAACAAAAACACAACAACAGAGTAACCATCCATTTTTGTTCGTTTTATCAACACCCGGGCGGATGGCCAACTGTGGTATCATCCGCCATTTGCTGCGGAGCCTAGCCATGATCCCCTCCCTTCTGACCCGACACTTCGGTTTCTCCAGTCTCAGGCCTGGCCAGGAGGCGGTCATCAACCGGATCGTGGCTGGCCAGAGTGCTATCGCCATCTTCCCCACCGGCTCCGGCAAATCCCTCTGCTATCAGCTGCCCGCCCTTGCCTTGCCCCACCTGACGCTGGTGATATCGCCCCTGATCGCATTGATGCACGATCAGCTCGCCTTCCTTAAAAGCAAGGGGATCAGCGCTGCCACCCTCGACTCGAGCCAAAGTCCGGAGGAGAGCCGACAGGTGATGCAGCAGGCGCTGGCTGGTCAGCTCAAGATCCTGATGATTTCGGTGGAACGACTCAAGAACGAGCGCTTTCGCCGCTTCATCCAGCAAGTGCCGCTCTCGCTGCTGGTCGTCGATGAGGCGCACTGTATCTCGGAGTGGGGCCACAACTTTCGCCCCGATTACCTCAAACTGCCGGACTACCGCCAAGAGTTGCAGATCCCGCAGGTGTTTTTGCTGACAGCCACCGCGACTCCAGCCGTTATTGGCGACATGCAAGCCAAGTTTGCCATTGAACCGCAAGGGGTGGTCGTCACTGGCTTCTACCGACCCAATCTCGATTTGTCGGTCATCCCGATACTGCCGGAGGCGCGCAGCGAATGGCTCTGCCAGACGCTGGCGCAATCTCAAGGTGCACCGACTATCGTCTATGTCACCCTGCAACATACGGCAGAGGAGTGCGCCGAGGTGCTGGCCAAACGGGGGATCAACGCCCGTGCCTACCATGCCGGACTCGATGCGGCGCTGCGCAGCCAGATCCAGCTCGACTTCATGAGCGGCAAGGTGGATTGCATCGTCGCCACCATCGCGTTTGGCATGGGGATCGACAAGGCCGATATCCGCCAGGTGATCCACTATGACCTGCCCAAGTCCATCGAGAACTACAGCCAGGAGATTGGCCGCGCCGGGCGCGATGGCCAGCCATCACGTTGTATCGTGCTGGCCAACCAGAGCCAGTTGCCAGTGCTGGAAAACTTTGTCTATGGCGATACGCCCGATCTGAACGCCATTGTTCAGCTCCTCGGCCAGATCCGCCAAAGCGGATCCGAGTGGGAGTTCACCCTGCTGCGCCTCTCGAACGATACCAATATCCGCCAGTTGCCGCTTAAAACCCTGCTGGTCTATCTGGAGATGGCGGGCATCATCACCCCGGCTTATAGCTACTACGCCGACTACCGTTTCAAATTCGTGCTGGAGAAGCGCGACATTCTTGCCCGCTTCAACCCGGAACGACGTCAGTTTCTGGAGCAGCTATTCAGCTGCGCGCCACTGGCACGCAGCTGGTGCACCATGGATTTCGATGCCCTCTGGCAGGGCTACCAAGGGGAGCGGCAACGGGCGGTAGCCGCGCTCGACTACCTGCAGCAACAGGGCTGGATCGAGCTTGAGAGCAAGCAGATGACCGAGGTTTACCGGATCAACCGCCATGACTGGGAACCCGCTGTGCAGGCCAGCGCACTGCACGCCCTCTTCCTGCAAAAAGAGCAGAGCGAGCTGGCCAGGCTGCAAGCCATGCTCGACTTTTTCACATCAGATGAGTGCCTGAGCCACCGTCTCGCCCGCTATTTCGCAGATGAGGCGGCTCCGGCCCACTGCGGTCACTGCTCGGTTTGTCGTGGCCAGGTTGCCGTACTGCCTCACCAGCCCCTGCAGACTATGCCAAATGATGCAGGGATCCGCGCCTGGTGCGATCCACTCATCGCCAAGGCAGGCTCACAGGATGCACGCATGCTCACCCGCTTTCTGTGCGGTATCGCCACGCCGCTCACCAGCAAAATCAAAGCAAGATCGTTTGCCGGCTTCGGCCAGCTGGCACAACATCCATTTGCTGACGTGCTGCAGGCGGTCGAGCAAGCCTACGCCTGACCATTCGTACACCTCTTAAATCCCGCAACGACTCACAAAAGCTGAAAAAAGAAGACCCTCGCGATTGCGAGGGTCAAGCCAACGGAAACGTGCTTAAACAGAGCTTGGTGAGATCACGATACACTCTCTTGCTAAAGCGTCTCGCTGCTCACACATGGCCAATCTAGGGCAGCAAAAATGTAGCGTCAATGTAAAAATTAGAGCTAAAAATCTAATTCATTGAATTTACGTTGACGTGAACGTAATGACATTTTTATCCATATCTGCGCAAGCCAACCCCCACCTCATCTTTTGCTGTTCACCTTTCAGGCAATACCAGCAGTTTCCACTTTTCAATAAACATTTATTTTTTATGTCTTTGACATTTACCTCACTATCGTGGCAAAAATAATTTAACAGTCAGTAACATAGGTGTGTTGTTGACTGACCCTCCCGCACAAGGATCGGGCAGGTTTCCTCCGCATTTAACCAATCGACCTTGATGGATTACTGGGGGCTGTTGACTAGGCTTAACATTGCAAACAACACAAAAGCAGTTATCCAACTTTTTCAGGGCAAGCGACTATAACGAGGGCAAAGTTATGGGCATCTTCGAGCACTACCAACAGCGATACGAAAAGGCAAGGGAAGAGGAGTACACCATCCAGGAGTTTCTGGATATGTGCAAGCAGGACAAAGCCTGCTACGCCTCTGCGGCCGAACGTCTGCTGACCGCCATCGGTGAACCTGAGATGGTAGACACCTCTGCCAACCCCAGACTGAGCCGGCTTTTCTCCAACCGCGTCGTGGCACGCTATCCGGCATTCAAAGATTTCTACGGTATGGAAGAGGCGATCGAGCAGATCGTCTCCTACCTCAAACACTCCGCCCAGGGGCTGGAGGAGAAGAAACAGATCCTCTATCTGTTGGGCCCCGTTGGCGGCGGTAAATCCTCGCTGGCAGAAAAACTCAAGTCCCTGATGCAGAAGGTGCCCATCTATCGCATCAAGGGCTCACCGGTCAACGATCACCCCTTCTGTCTATTCGACATCGAAGAGGATGGCGAGATCCTGGAAAAAGAGTACGGCATCCCGCGCCGTTACCTGCGTCCCATCATGTCTCCCTGGGTGGCCAAACGCCTGCACGAGTTTGGCGGCGACATAACCAAGTTCAAGGTGGAGAAGGTCAACCCCTCCATCCTCGATCAGATTGCCATCGCAAAAACGGAACCGGGCGATGACAACAACCAGGATATCTCCTCACTGGTCGGCAAGGTTGACATCCGCATGCTGGAGCATTTCGCCCAGGATGACGCCGATGCTTACTCCTATTCAGGTGCGCTGTGCAAGGCGAACCAGGGGGTGATGGAGTTTGTGGAGATGTTCAAGGCCCCCATCAAGGTGCTGCACCCGCTGCTGACCGCAACCCAGGAGGGTAACTACAACGGCACTGAGGGGCTCTCCGCCCTCCCCTTTGACGGCATTTTGCTGGCTCACTCCAACGAATCCGAGTGGCAGCAGTTCCGCAACAACAAGAACAACGAGGCCTTCCTCGACCGGGTCTACATCGTCAAGGTGCCTTACTGCCTGCGTGTCTCCGAAGAGGTGAAGATCTACGAGAAGCTGCTGGTCAACAGCGAGCTCACCGAGGCTAAATGCGCCCCGGGTACCCTCGAACTGCTGGGCCAGTTCTCGGTGTTGTCACGGCTGAAAGAGCCTGAAAACTCCAGCATCTACTCCAAGATGCGGGTCTATGATGGCGAGAGCCTCAAAGATACCGATCCCAAGGCGAAGAGCTATCAGGAGTATCGCGACTACGCTGGCGTAGACGAAGGGATGAATGGTCTCTCTACTCGCTTTGCGTTCAAGATCCTCTCCCGCGTCTTCAACTTCGACCACGCGGAAGTAGCCGCCAACCCGGTGCACCTCTTCTATGTGCTGGAGCAGCAGATCGAGCGTGAGCAGTTCCCGCAAGAGCTGCACGATCGCTACCTTGAGTTCATCAAGGGCTATCTGACTCCCCGATATGTGGAATTCATCGGCAAGGAGATCCAGACCGCCTATCTCGAGTCCTACTCCGAGTACGGTCAGAACATCTTCGATCGCTACGTCACCTACGCCGACTTCTGGATCCAGGATCAGGAGTACCGTGATCCCGAAACCGGCCAGCTCTTTGACCGAGCATCGCTCAACAGCGAGCTGGAGAAGATTGAAAAACCCGCCGGGATCAGCAACCCGAAAGATTTCCGCAACGAAATCGTCAACTTCGTGCTGCGTGCCCGGGCCAACAATGCAGGCCGTAACCCCAACTGGACCAGTTACGAGAAGCTGCGCACCGTGATCGAGAAGAAGATGTTCTCCAACACGGAAGAGCTGCTGCCGGTTATCTCCTTCAACAGCAAAACCTCGGCCGAGGAGCAGAAGAAGCACGATAACTTTGTCGAACGGATGATGGAGAAAGGCTACACCCGCAAACAGGTGCGACTGCTCTCCGAATGGTATCTCAGGGTACGCAAGTCATCCTGACCCTGACTGTTCAAGGGGGAGTTATGGCGCATTTTATCGACCGCAGGCTCAACGGCAAAAACAAAAGCGCTGTCAATCGGCAGCGCTTCATCCGCCGTTACAAGAAGCAGATAAAACAAGCGGTCTCTGATGCTGTCTCCAAGCGCAGCATTCAGGACGTAGACAAGGGCGAGAGCATCAGCATCCCGACCAAGGACATCGGCGAGCCCCATTTTCATCAGGGGCAAGGCGGTAAACGGGAGATGGTGCATCCCGGCAATGATCAATTCGTCTCCGGCGACAAGATTGACCG
>NZ_CAWNWX010000048.1:14664-49278 GCF_963878195.1 Aeromonas sp. HMWF016 | reverse complement strand
GGACAGGGGTCCGGCGAGGGGCAGGCATCCAATCAGGGGGAAGGAGCCGATGATTTCGTGTTCCAAATCTCCAAGGATGAGTATCTCGATCTGCTGTTTGAAGATCTGGAGCTGCCCAGACTGCAGAAAACCCAGCTCAATCAGCTGATGGAAGTCAAAACCTATCGGGCGGGCTACACCTCAAACGGGGTGCCCGCCAACATCAACGTGGTGCGCTCGTTGCAAAACTCGCTGGCGCGTCGCATGGCGTTGCAAGCTGGCAAAAAACGCCAGTTGCATGAACTGGAAGAGCGGCTGGCACAGCTGGCCGCAGATCCCAACGAACACTTTGCCGAAATTGCCCAGCTCGAGAAGGAGATCAGGGAGCTGAAACGGCGGATCGACGCGGTGCCATTTATCGACACCTTCGATCTCAAGTTCAACAACTTCGTCAAACGGCCGGTCCCCTCCAGTCAGGCGGTGATGTTCTGTCTGATGGACGTCTCGGGCTCCATGGATCAGGCTACCAAGGAGATGGCCAAGCGTTTCTATATTCTGCTCTATCTGTTCCTGAGCCGGACCTACAAGAACGTAGAGGTGGTCTACATCCGCCACCACACCCAAGCCAAGGAGGTGGACGAGCACGAGTTCTTCTACTCCCAGGAGACCGGCGGCACCATCGTCTCCAGTGCGCTCAAAATGATGAATGACATCATCAACGAGCGTTACCCGGCCAACCAGTGGAATATCTATGCGGCGCAGGCGTCGGATGGTGACAACTGGGCCGATGATTCACCGCAATGCCGGGAAATTCTGGCGCGGGACATCATGCCAAGGGTGCGCTACTACTCCTACATCGAAATCACCACCCGTGCCCACCAGACCCTGTGGCACGAGTATGAATCAGTGGCCAGCCAGTTCCCCCACTTTGCGATGGAGCATATTCGCAAGGTCGAGGATATCTATCCGGTATTCCGGGAGCTGTTCAAGAAACAAGCGGCGTGAGGAGGTCACATGATCGAAACTGAAAAACGTGTAGCGCCACTGGATGATGGGCCTGACTGGAACTTCGATCTGCTGGAGACCTATCACCAGGAGATCGCTCGGGTCGCCCGCTTCTACAAGCTGGACACCTACCCTAACCAGATCGAGGTGATCACTGCCGAGCAGATGATGGATGCCTACTCCAGCGTCGGCATGCCCATCGGCTATCAACACTGGTCGTTCGGCAAGCGCTTTATCCATACCGAGCGCAACTACAAGCGCGGCCAGATGGGACTGGCCTACGAGATCGTCATCAACTCGGACCCCTGCATCGCCTACCTGATGGAGGAGAACACCATGCCGATGCAGGCACTCGTGATGGCCCACGCCTGCTACGGCCACAACTCCTTCTTCAAGAACAACTATCTGTTCAAGGCGTGGACTGATGCCTCCTCTATCATCGACTACCTGCTGTTCGCTAAGAACTACATCACCCAGTGTGAAGAGAAGCACGGTATCGAAGCGGTGGAGCAGTTGCTCGACTCCTGCCATGCCCTGATGAACTTCGGGGTGGATCGCTACAAGCGTCCCCAAAAGATCTCGATGGCCGAGGAGAAACGGCGTCAGAAGGCACGGGAAGATTATCTGCAGACTCAGGTCAACGAGCTATGGCGTACCCTGCCCAAGCAGCATAAAGCTGCTGGGGTGGAAGACAGACGCTACCCCGCAGAGCCCCAGGAGAACATTCTCTATTTCATCGAGAAGAATGCCCCCCTGCTGGAACCCTGGCAGCGCGAGATAGTGCGCATTGTGCGCAAGATCAGCCAGTACTTCTATCCGCAAAAGCAGACTCAGGTGATGAACGAGGGGTGGGCTACCTTCTGGCACTACACCATCCTCAATCACCTCTATGACGAGGGCAAGCTGAGCGATCGCTTCATGATGGAGGTGCTGCACAGCCACACCAATGTGGTCTATCAACCGGCTTACAACAGTCGCTACTACTCGGGGATCAACCCCTATGCGCTGGGGTTTGCCATGTTTACCGATCTGCGCCGCATCTGCGAGAACCCGACTGAGGAGGACAGATACTGGTTCCCCGATTACGCTGGCAGTAACTGGGTTGATACCCTGCACTTTGCCATGCAGAACTTCAAGGATGAGAGCTTTATCAGCCAATTCTTAAGCCCCAAGGTAATGCGCGACATGAAGCTGTTCGCCATTGATGACGACGATCTGAAGAACTATCTGAAGGTCTCCGCCATCCACAATGACGAGGGGTACCGTCAGGTGCGCAATACTTTGTCGGCCCAGTACAACCTCAGCAACCTGGAACCCAACATTCAGGTCTACAATGTCGCAGTGAAAGGAGATCGCTCCCTCACCCTGCGCTATGTGCCACACAACCGTATCCCTCTTGGCGACTCGCGCCATGAGGTACTCAAACACCTCCATCAGCTGTGGGGATTCGATGTGGTGCTGGAGCAGGATAACGGCGATCTGCCTGCAGATATCATCAGTCGCTGCCCGGAGCGCAAGCCGGGTATCTGAGCCTTGCGACCTCGCAAATGGCCCACTTCGGTGGGCCATTTTTATCAGCCTTCACATCTGCCAACATCATTTGAGCCCAAGCCGTACAAACCACAACATAGAAAGAGGCCCGCATGGTGTGCGGGCCTCTTTGGTTTGCGATCAATCTGCAGCAGTTATCAATAGAACGTTTGCTGCTCCGCCGCCATCGCCTTGAGGCGGGCACAGGGGGCAAACCTATCGCCGTGGCGCTTCTGGTAATACTCCAGACGGCCAACCAGATGATCGATACCAAGCTTGTCCATATAGCGGAACGGGCCACCGAGGAAGGGCGGGAAACCGATACCGAAGATGGCACCGATATCGCCGTCACGGGCCGATGCAACCACACCACTGTCGAGGGTCATGGCCGCTTCATTGAGCATCAGCAGTACGCAACGCTCGGCAATATCCTGCCTGGCAAGCTTGGCCACCGGCTTGATCCCCAGCACATCGTAGACGCTCTCATCCACCTTCTTCTTGCCTTTGGCTGCCTTGCCATAGAGGTAGAAGCCCTTGCCGTTCTTGCGCCCCTTGCGATCGTTTTGCAGCAGCTTGTCGAACGCCTTGGGTGCCTGAAACTGCTCGCCACCCAGCTCGTTTTCGAGGATGGGGGAAATCTTGGCGCCCACATCAATGCCCACTTCGTCGAGCAGGGTGATGGGGCCAACCGGGAAACCGAAGTCGAGCAGCGCGCTATCCAGCACCTCTACCGGCTCTCCTTCCAGCACCAGACGTGCTGCTTCGTTCATGTAGGGAGCGAGGATACGGTTTACGTAAAAACCGGCTTCGTCCTTCACCACGATAGGCGTTTTGCCCTGTGCGCGGGCGAAAGCCAGAGTGGTGGCCACAGTCTCGGCACTGGTGCCGGCGTGGGGGATGATCTCGGCCAGCGGCATCTTGTCGACCGGACTGAAGTAGTGCAACCCGATAACCCGCTCGGGGTGGCTCGCCACCGAAGCGATCTGGTTGATGGGCAGTGACGAGGTATTGGAGGCAAATACTGTGTGCTCTCCACATTCACGCTCCACATCCTTCACCATCTGGTGTTTGAGATTGAGATCTTCAAACACCGCCTCCACCACCATGTCGATCCGGTGGAAACCGGAGTAGTCCAAAGTCCCGGTCAGCAAGTTCATCTGCTTCTCAAGCTCACTGCGTAAGATATGACGGCGCTTGAGTTTCTTGGCCAGGATGTCATAGCTGTAGCGCATGGCATTGCCGATCCCGGCGCTTGCCACATCCTTGATCCGCACCGGTACGCCCGCCTTGGTAGCGGTGACGAATGCGATGCCGCCGCCCATCAGACCACCACCCAGCACGGCCGCATGCCCCACCTTGCGCGGCTCGGCGCCCTGATAGGTGACCTCTTTCTTCATTTCCGTGGTGGCAAAGAAGATAGAACGCAGGGCGGCAGACTCGGCTGTCATCACCAGCTCGCCGAAGTGGCGGTACTCAGCGACGAGGCCAGCTTGCATCCCCTCCTCCACACCGATGCGCACCACGTCCAGGATCCGCTCCGGCGCAGGGTAGTTACCGCGCGTCTTGCTCATCACCCCTTTACGCGCCTGATCGAACAGCACCTTGCGGCCAAGCTTGTTGGTCTCAAGCAGCTTGCCCTGCAGATCCCGCTTCAACTCGTGACGGGGCTTGCCCTTCTTGGCCAGTTTTATTGCAGCATCCAGCAAGATGGAGGGCGGCACCACATCGTCCACCAGCCCCAACTTCTTGGCCTGCTTGGCACGAACCTGCTTGCCGGTCAGCATCAGGTCAAGCGCCTTGGCCACCCCGATAAGGCGCGGCAGGCGCTGGGTACCACCGGAGCCCGGCAGCAGACCAAGTTGCACCTCGGGCAGACCCAGCACGGTTTTGCCGTGATCGGTCGCCACCCGGCCATGACAGGCCAGCGCCAGCTCCAGCCCGCCGCCGAGGCAAGGGCCGTGAATAGCGGCGATTACCGGGATAGTCAATGACTCGATCTCGGCAAAGATAACCTGCCCTTCCCGCGACAGGGTCTCGGCATCCTTGGCACAGGTGCAGGCGGCCAGCATGGTGATGTCGGCTCCGGCGATGAAAGAGTCCTTCTTGCCGGAGGTGATCACCAGACCGATCAGGTCACGGTTAGCCTTCACCTCGGCCAGCACGGTGCGGATCTCCTCCACAAAGGCGGCCTTGAGGGTATTCATGCTCTCGCCCGGCACATCCATGGTGAGAATGCCGATGCCATCATTGCGAACATCCAAGGAAAAAGTCTTAGCACTCATCATTCAACCTCCAACACCATAGCCACGCCCAATCCACCCGCCGCACAGGCGGTGTTGAGCCCCAATCCCCCACCGCGACGACGCAGTTCGTGCAGGGTCTGGGTGATCATCCGCGCACCGGTCGCGGCAAAGGGGTGGCCATAGGCCAGCGAACCACCGAGCACGTTGAATTTGTCCATATCCACCTCGCCGATGGCCTGATCGCGCCCCAATTTGTCGCGGGCAAACTCGGCGCAGGCAAACATCTTGAGGTTGGCCAGGGTCTGGGCAGCAAAGGCTTCGTGCATGTCGATCAGGGTCAGATCGGCCAAGGTGATACCGGCTCTGTCCAGCGCCAGCGGCGTGGCGTAGGAGGGGCCCATCAGCATATCCTGCCACACATCGATGGCCGAGAAGGCGAAGCTGCGGATATAACCGAGGGGCTCGAGCCCCAGCTCTTTCGCACGTCCTTCCCGCATCAGCAGGACCGCGGCAGCGCCGTCGGTCAGTGGTGTGGCGTTGGCAGCAGTGACTGTGCCATGTATACGATCAAACACCGGCTTGAGCTTGGCGTAGCTCGCCAAGTCCGAGCTCTCACGGATATTGTTGTCCCGCTCGAGCGGCGACTTGTAGGGCGGTACATGGGCGGTAAACACCTCACCGCTGAGCTTGCCCTCGGCCCAGGCTTGCGCCGCCAGGGAGTGGGAGCGGTGGGCCAGCGCATCTTGCGCTTCGCGGCTGATCCGGTGGCTCTTGGCCATCTGCTCGGCGGTCTGTCCCATAGAGAGGCCAGTCGAATACTCGGCCACAGCGGGCGGCACCGGCAGCAGATCCTTGACCCGCAGCTGGCGCAAAATATTGAAGCGCTGCTGCAGATTGCGCGCCTTGTTGAGATCCACCAGAGCGCGGGCCAGCTTCTTGCTCACCCCGATAGGCAGCACGGAGGAGGAATCAGCACCACCGGCGATGGCGATATCTACCGTACCGGCCATGATGGATTCGGTGACGTTGGCCACCGCCTGAAAACTGGTGGCGCAAGCGCGAGAGACGCTATAGGCATCGGTGTTGACGCTCATGCCAGTACCGAGAACGATTTCACGAGCAATATTGGGGGCTTCCGGCATCTGAACCACCTGGCCAAACACCAGCTGGTCGATAAGCTTGGGGTCGAGATCGGTGCGGGCGAGCATCTCGCTCACAACCAGCTTGCCGAGATCCACCGCAGGGACGCCATGATAGGCGGTTGCCTGCTTGGCAAAGGGGGTGCGCAGCCCCGCCACGACGGCAATCCGTTCGCCCTGGCGAGTCGTCAGTTTCAATGGCTGTTTCATCCTGGCTCCTTGGGTTTATAAGGGAGAGGTCTGACCTCATTGCGCCACATATTAACAATCCAATCACAAGTTTCATACAGCTGATTGAAACTAAATTCAGCAAGGCTGGCGCCCTTCACTCGCCCTTGTGGCTCAACTGGAGTATAAAAAGATCAACTTCCATAAAAACAACGGGTTTATCGCATGGCAGCGGCGGAGTTCAAACAACTGAGGGACTATCTTGCCAGTCAAATTCTGGGACAGGATGAGCTCATCGAAGGGCTGTTGATCGCCCTGTTATGTGAAGGACATGTATTAATCGAAGGGGCTCCCGGCCTTGCCAAAACCCGTGCCGTCAAGGCGCTTGCTGGCGCTGTCGAGGGGCGTTTCGCTCGCATCCAGTTCACCCCAGACCTGCTCCCCGCAGATCTGACCGGCAGCGAGGTGTTTCACCCGCAGGATGCCAGTTTTGTATTCCAGCCCGGCCCCCTGTTCAATCATCTGATACTGGCGGACGAGATCAACCGGGCGCCGGCCAAAGTGCAATCTGCGCTGCTGGAGGCGATGGCAGAACACCAAATTACCGTGGGCAAAAAGAGCTGGCGCCTGCCGCCGCTCTTTATGGTGGCCGCCACCCAGAACCCCATCGAACAGGAGGGAACCTATCCCCTGCCGGAAGCACAGCTCGACCGTTTTTTGCTAAAGCTGATAGTCGATTATCCGAGCCCGGCCATGGAGCTCGCCATCTTGCAGCTCAATGCCGGTGGTGAACTGCTTGGCGCAGCGCCAGTGACCCTGAGCCAGACTGCCTTGCAAGGTGCTCGCAGCGAAGTGCTGGCGGTCAGCATGCAGAGCAGGCTTGAACACTATCTGGTGGAGCTGGTCTGCGCTACTCGCCCCGGTAGTGGCCTCTGCCCTGCCCTTGAACCACTGCTCGCGGTGGGGGCAAGCCCGAGAGCCACGCTGGCACTGGCCCGTACAGCCCGTGCCCGCGCCTGGCTGGCGGGACGGGATTTCGTGCTGCCGGAAGATATCCAGCTGCAAGCCTATCCGGTGCTCCGTCACCGCCTTATCCCAAGCTATCAGGCCCTGGCGGACAATCTGGATAACGACACCCTGATCGCCCAGCTACTGGATCAGGTGCCATGTCCCTAGCGCCGGATCTCCATCCCGATATCGCCCTGTCGCTGCCACAGCTGCTCAAGATCCGCTACTGGGCCAAGGCGCCCCCCCGCGCGGGCAGAAGCAGCACCGAGCGTGGCAAACCCGGGCGCACTCCCGGGCTCACCTTTCGCGAGCTGCGCGCCTATCAGGCGGGTGACGAGGTTCGTCATATCGACTGGCGGGTGACGGCGCGCCTTGGGCGCCCTTACACCCGTCTCTATCGTGAAGAGCAGGATCAGGCGCACTGGCTGTTGCTCGATCTCTCCCCCGCCATGTATTTCGGCTCTACCATGCAACTCAAGGCTCGCCTTGGCTGCGAGCTGGCGGCCGCCCTTATCTGGCGACATGAGAAACAGCACAACACCCTGATTTGCCATGGGATAGCCCCCCATCGCCAGAGCCAGCGGGGCAACGTGCTGCCGCAGCTCGAATCCCTTTGCCATCACTACCGGCAGGGACTGGCCCGCCAGCCGCTTTCCCAGACACTGGCCGATACCCTCGGGCAAACAGCACTCCCCCACGGCGCCAGATTGACCGTCATTACCGATCACCGCCCCTGTGAATCAGCGCTCTGCCAGCGGCTGCAGCAACTTTCGCTGCGTCACGATATTCACTACTGGCAGATCCGTGATCCGCTGGAAGCCACGCTGCCGCCAAGCGGTGTGCTGCCGGTGACCATCAACCGGGCTTCAGCCCCCTATCAGGGTTGGCTCGATGGTCAGCACAGTGGATTCTCACATCGCTACCAACAGGCGGCCGAGCAACAACTGCAACTGGGCAGGCAACAGCTGCTACCGCTGGTACAGCGGCTCTATCTCCTCGATAACGGCCGGACACTGCAACAACAGTGGCAGGAGGGGTTATGTCATCAGGGATAACGCCACTCTTGGCCAGCAGTCCGGCATCAGAGGCGATTACCGCGCCCCTGAACGCACTACTGAAGGACAAGATCCGGGACATTCATCCAGGTCCCGAGGTTGGCGAGCAACTTCTCGATCCACGCTTGCAGGCCCTGCTGTGGCTCCTGATCCTCATTTTTTTGCTGGTGCTGATCATCAGATTGGCAATACGAATACAGCAATATAGGCGCTGGTGCTGGCAGTTGGAGGGCGATCCACAACAGCTGGTCACCAGCATCCAGGATAACCTGCGCCTGGAGGCACTGCATCGCTGGCCCGAGTCTCGCCTGCTGCAGGGAGAGGAGTGGCTCGCGTTTCTGGATCGTCAAGGCGGCACCCGGTTCAGCCAGTTTGCCCATCACTGGAGCAGCTGGCTCTATGGCAATAGAGCCCCCGACCATCAACAGAGCGAGCAGCTTAAACAGAACTATTACCGTTGGGGACGCGCCTGCCTTCTGTACAAGCCACGGCTGGCGAGCAAGACCCGAACAAGGGGAAACCGATGACCCTCGCTTGGACCTGGTTTGCTCTCGCACTGGTGCTGCCGTTGCTGGTGCGCTTTGGCCTGCCGCCCCTGCGCCACGGTTATCTTGCCCACCCCGGCTTCCCTCTGCTGCGTGCCCATGCAGGCATGTCTTTGTGGCGAGCAGGGCTTATTTGGTGCGCCCTGATTGCGGCTCTTTGCCGTCCTCAATGGTGGGGAGAGCCGGTGGTGCGCTATCAGGGGAGTCGTGACCTGCTGCTGGCGGTCGATCTCTCCGACAGCATGCGCACCCCGGATATGCTCGATAGCGGCGAGCAGCTGGCTCGTCTGACGGCAGTTCGCCAGCAAATCAAGGGATTGATCGCCCAGCGCGCCGGCGATCGGATCGCTCTGGTCGTCTTTGCCGATCACGCCTACCTGCTCTCTCCCCTGACGCAGGAGATCCCGGCGCTGCTGACATTGAGCGACGAGCTCGACTTTGATCTGGTTGGCCGCACCACCGCCCTCGGTGAGGCGATCCTGCTGGCACGCCAGCATGCCGAGCGGGGTCGTCCGACAGCGCTGCTGCTGGTAACCGATGGGCGCAATACCGCAGGCAGTGCCGATCCGGAGCCAGAGGCCAAACTCGCCGCAGCGCAGGGGATACGGATCTACACCCTGGGGGTCGGAGCTGATCCCGATACCTTTGTGCAGCCTTTCAATGACGCAGGCGCAGATCAGAGTGACCCCAGTAGCGAGCTTGATGAGCCCCTACTCAAGCAGCTGGCCCGGATTGGCAATGGGCGCTATTTTCGCGCCCGCAGCCAGAACGATCTGGAGGCGATCAACGAGGCCATCAATCAACTGGAACCCACCGCCCATCCCGTCGCCCACTATCAACCGGTGACAGAGCTTTATCCCTGGCCGCTGGCACTGGCCTGTGCGCTGTTACTGCTGCCCGCAGGCCATGGCGGGGTACATAACCGATTTACCCGCGCCCTGCTGCTGAGAATGAGACGATGGATCTGATCCTGCTCAGGCCGCTCTGGCTATTGGCGCTCATCCCCTGGCTCTGGCAGGGGTGGCGGCGGCGTCGCCAGCCCCCCATGCTGGCTCCGGCCATGCGCGCCTACCTGTTGCCAGAGCGCAAACCGGCTCGCCCCTGGCTCTGGCTGGCGACCCTGCCGGTCATTCTGGCGCTCAGCGGCCCCGCCCTGCGCAGTGAGTGGCAAGCGCAACCGGCCGCGCCGCTCGATATCTGGATCCTGGATCTCTCCCGCTCGATGCAGGCCACCGACCTCAAACCGGATCGAGCCACCCGGGTCAGACTACAACTCCAGCAACTGCTTGGCACTGCCAACAACGCCCGGATTGCGCTCGTTCTCTACGCTGGCGACGCTTATCTCGCCATGCCCCCGACCCGGGATCATCAAGCCATTGCCCTGCTGCTGCCCGATCTGCGCCCCGACATCATGCCGTTGCAAGGCAGTAACCCCGTGCGGGCCATCACCCTTGCCATGAAACAGATTGCCCCCGGTGAGCAGGCTCGTCTGCTGCTCATCACCGACGGCCTTAGTAACAAACAGATGGATGA
This sequence comes from Aeromonas sp. HMWF016, assembly GCF_963878195.1. Lineage (NCBI taxonomy): Bacteria > Pseudomonadati > Pseudomonadota > Gammaproteobacteria > Aeromonadales > Aeromonadaceae > Aeromonas > Aeromonas sp. HMWF016. Next base: position 39,073 of record NZ_CAWNWX010000048.1, on the reverse strand, counting down.
GATTGCCGCGCTGTGGCCCTGTCAGGAGAGCCTTTTCTGTCACAACAGCAATAGCCCACGACTCGATATTCTCCTTGCCAGCAGTGCAGAGCCTGCGGCCATGCCACCCATTCCGGCCAATGAGCTGGGTTTTGCCACACGCCCCCCTACCCAACTGGCCGCACCACAAAGCGATGCCATGGCTACCATGGTGCGCAAGCTGGGGGGCGAGCTGCAGTGGCTGGGTAGCGAATCTCCCCGTTTTGCCCCGCTGCCCACTACTACCACGGCGCTTGCCCCTGCGCCGCGCGATTTGGGCCCCTGGCTACTGTTGCCGCTACTGCCCCTGGCGCTGCTTGCCCGGGTGGGCACCCAACTGCTCATTGCAATAACCATCGGCTGGTCACTGCTGGCGCCAGCCCCGACGCAAGCCACCCCCATTCAGCCATCACCAGACGAGCAGGCGATGCAAGCCTATCTGAAGGGAGAGTACCGGCTGGCAGCCAGCACATTCAGCAACCCGGTATGGCGCGGCAACGCTTGGTATCGGGCAGGCGATTACCGGCAAGCCGTTGCAGCCTACGAGCTGGAAACAAGCGCGACCGCCCATTACAACCGGGGCAATGCGCTGGTTCAATTGGGGGAGCTGGCTGCCGCCAAAAAGGCCTATCTGGCCGCACTGGCCCTTGAGCCACGCCATGAGGATGCCCTCTATAACCTCTCACTACTGCAAGGCGGTGAGTCGGCGGCACCAACAGAGGCAACGCACAGCAGCGCATCCATTAAACCGGAGCAAGCACCGGCCGAAGCGGTGCCACTGCCCCCTGCACCGCCAGGGCTTTTGCTGGAACAGCGGCTGCGCAAAGAGGCGCTGCGCCGAGAGCTCATAAAGGTAGAAGAACCATGGTGAAGCGCACGGTCTGCTCGCTATTGCTCTTGGTGTTGAGCCTCCCCAGCTGGGCACAGCCCCGGGCCGAGCTATTGCCAGGTGCTACCCCGGTTGACTGGTTGCTGGTGATCGAGGCGGATGGAGTGCGTCAGGGCAATGAGCTAGAGATCACGCCGCTGCTGCGCCAGTTCGCCGTGGGCAGAGTCACCATGAGTCGGGTATCTACCCCGGTGCAGCAGTTGACCCGCTGGCAGATCCCGCTGCACCTGACTAGCCAGCCAGATGATCCTGCTGGCATGGCGATAGCTCCGCTAAAGCTTGGCAACGAGTGGACACCCGAGCTGACACTCAAGGCCCCTGCGCCACAACCGACTCTGCCTGCACCCCCTCCCCCAGCCGCACTGGAGATGGAGGCCCAGCTTGATCATCAAGGGCCCCTCTATCCCGGTCAGCCGGTGATCTATCGGCTCACGCTCTGGCTCCCCACCACCATGCAGCAGCCCGGGCTCAGTGAACTCAACTCGCCCCATTTCATCATTCGCCGCCTTGGCAACGATGAGTGGCTTCCCCCAGTGCAGAGCGGGCTGCCCGGCAGACTGACCCGCAGCTGGCTGATCCAGGCCAAGGCTGCTGGACTCTGGCTTATCGACTCTCCGAGGCTACAGGGACAATTGCCCCAAAACGGGGGTCAGCTGCAGCGCCTTGCCGCCCGCGCAGCCCCCCTTCAGGTACGCATTGATCAAGCCCCCGCGACGCCGGTAGCCAGCCGTTTGCTGCTGACCCAACGGATAGAGCCCACGGCAGAGGGTCACGCGGGGGAGCCACTGATCCGGGTCATTACCATCACGCTCGAAAATGGCGACAGCAGTCAGGTGCAGCTTGCTCCTCTTATGGCACAGCAGCTCCCCGCCGGGCTGCAGGCCCACCCGGATGGCGAGCAGCAACAGGAGCGTTATCGGGAGGGCAAATTGCTGTTTGAACGGGAGTGGCGCCAAACCCTGCTGGCCCGCGAGGCAGGAGAATATCAGCTACCGGCAATCACCCTGCCCTGGTTCAATACCGCAAGCGGCCGTATAGAGCAGGCGAAGCTGCCTGCCACTCGCCTCGTTTTCCAACCGGCCAGCCGGCAAGGTGCGGGCGAGTCACTGCCACTGGCCAACGAGAGCATCTGGTGGGTATTGCTGGCACTGCTGCTGCGAGGCATAAGGCGCAGCAGTCCGCGCTGGCTCGCCTTCTATCGTCTGCAACGGGCACTGGCCAGCCAGCAGAGCGAGCAAAGCCGCCTGGCCCTGCGCGATTGGGTCTTGTTTTTTGCTCCAATCGGCAGTGCCAAACCGGCCAATACAGAGCAGTTGCAAAGATGGCAAGCGGAGCTGGATCGCGCCTGCTTTGCGCCCTCGGCACCGGTCGTGCCATGGCGCACAATCTCCCATGGGCTCTGCCATGTTGAAACAGCGGGCATTGCTCAGCTCCTTGCCCTGATTGCTCACCGGTTCCCCTTTCGGGGTTAACCCAGCCTCCACAACAGGAGACACTCCTATTGCTCTTTTTTAGAAAAAAGCGGGGTCAGCCTCATAAAAGTGGAAATGATCCGGCCACTTTGTCGGTCTATGACCCTATGGCTGACAAACAAACCAAATTCGAAGCACTGGTTCATGCGCTGCACAAGGATATCTATCGCTACGCCTACTGGCTGGTGAGGGATCCTCACGTCGCGGAAGATCTGGTGCAGGAGACCTTCCTGCGAGCCTGGAAGGGTATCGACGCCCTGCAGGACGATCAGGCCGCCAAAGGATGGTTGATCACTATCTTGCGCCGGGAGAATGCCCGCCGTTTCGAGCGCAAACAGTTTGATCTGGTGGATCTGGACGACCATCCCCAACCACAGCCCGATGCGCTGCACAGCGAAGAGGAGATGGAGAACGAGTGGTTGCATCGTCATATTGCCCGCCTGCCCGAAGAGTATCGGGAGCCCCTGATGCTGCAGGTGCTGGGCGGATTTAGCGGTGAGGACATTGCCGAACTGCTCGGACTCAACAAAAACACTGTCATGACAAGACTGTTTCGCGCCCGCAACCAGCTGAAAGAGGCGATGGCGCAGAAGAAATTATCAAGAGGAGATGGACATGGATGAACTGGAGTTTCGCCGTCGCGCCATGATCCAGCCCGGCGATCAGCAACCCGACTTCCTCGAGGCTGCCCGTGCCAATCCTGCCAACCTGCGCTATCTCGATGAGATGAAAGCTCTCGAACAAGACATTGCGCGCACCATGAGTGTCGAGCCGCCGTCAGGGCTGGCAGAGCGGATCCTGCTCAAACAAGCCCTGCAACAGAGCGAAGAGAAACAGGAGAAAACACGGCATGTTGCCAGCAGCACTGCGAACTCCCATTGGCGAACCGTGGCCATGGCTGCATCCGTCGCTTTTCTACTTGGAGTGAGTACCCGTTGGATAAATTGGCCTGCCAGCTCCGATCAAACACTCTCCCTCGCTCAGGTGGCGATGGCCCATGTCTATGGTGAGGAACCGTTTATCGAAGGTATCGATGAACGAGTCAATTTGCAGAGCATCAACGCCAAGATGGAGAAATATGGCGCAACCCTGAGTGGCATGAATGGTCTCAGAGTGACCTATGTCAACCACTGCGCCTTCTATCAGGGGCCGGCACTGCATATGGTGATCCAGGGCAAGATGGGACCCGTTACTCTCTTTCTGGTTCCCAAGCATGTACCTCTCTCTCTGCAGCCCAGTTTTGAAGATGGCACCCTCAAAGGGGAAATTGTCCAGTTTAAAGGGGGGAATATGGTACTGATTGGCCAGATGAGGGAGCCGCTAGCCCCCGTTGCCACGGCCCTGCAATCACGACTTCACTGGAACATTTAACGAACAGATTCCATCGGTAAAAACAGGCAGCGACACCAGCCAGCTGCCTGTTTCCCCTCTCTTTCCCGACCCATTACCTGCTTTTTGTCGCAAAATTGCGAAAAACAGCAAAATTATTTTTGTGAGCCCGATCAACCATTTCGCCTAAAAAACACCCTGCCTTACCCCTTAAATGATGAATTAAACATCAGGTTAAAACAAATGATTAACAGATCGATCACTTTTATGTATTCTGCTGTCACTGGTCTGATTTCTTACCTCCTACCAGATACATAGAATCACGCCAGAATTGATTCGGAAGAAGCTGAAATAAAAACGGATTTTGTCGAGGTTTGCATTGAACATGCCGCCAATATCGACAAAAAAATCTGCCTACAAGAGAGACCACCATGACGACAACTATGTTTAAGAAGAGCCTGATTGCCGCCACCATTGCGCTGGCCACCGGTCAAGTCCATGCAGCGGCATTCCAGTTGAACGAGCACTCAGCCTCCGGTCTGGGTCGTGCCTATGCTGGTGAAGCAGCCATTGCCGACAACGCCTCTGTTCTGGCCCGCAACCCTGCTGCCATGACTACCTTCGACAAGATGGCAGTTTCTGTATCCGGTACCTATATCAAGCCGGATGTGGATGTTGAGGGGAAAACCAGCGGAAATCTGACCACAAAAGCAGGTACAGTTCCTAACTATTTCAATCGTGATGCGTCAGCATCCGATATTGCTCCTGCCGCGTTCGTCCCTGCATCCTATTTCATTCAGCCGCTGAATGATAAGTGGGCATGGGGTATTGGGCTTTTCTCCAACTACGGTCTCTCTACCGAGTACGACAAGAATTTTGCTGCAGGATCAGGCGCTGGTGATACAGAGCTCTTAACTTTCAATATCAACCCGAATATCGCCTACCGCATCAACGAACAATTCAGCATCGGTGCCGGTATCAACGCGGTGTACGCTGAAGCCGAATTGAATCGTTATGCAGGGGTTTTGGCTCCTACATTGACTGCGGCAACAGGCGTACAGCATTCTGCTAATACAAAAATTGCAGGGCTGAAGGGTGATACATGGGGCTTCGGCTGGAACGTTGGTACTTTGTATGAAGTTAACGAAAACCACCGTTTTGCTTTGACCTATCGCTCCCAAGTGGATCTCAGTTTTGATGGCGACTTTAACGGCACCAGCTCTAACTACAAAACTGTTGACGGAAACCTGAAACTGGACCTGCCAGCTCAAGCCGAGTTTGCAGGTTATCACCGTTTGAACCAGCAGTTTGCCGTCCACTACTCTGTCAACTGGACTGACTGGAGCGCCTTTGAAGAGCTGAAAGCAACCAGTTCTCAGTGTTCAAAAGGTGTCTGCCTGCAAAAAGATGAGAAATTCAAAGATTCTGTTCGTTACTCTATCGGTGGCACTTGGTACATCAACCCGTCCTGGGAAGCACGTATGGGCTTTGCATATGACAACTCCCCTATCGAAGCTGAGTACCGTAGTCTGAGTATCCCCGACTCTGATCGTATCTGGTACAGTGCTGGCGCCACCTACCATATCAACCCTGATATGAGTGTTGATTTCGGTATGGCCTATCTGGATGGTAAGAAGGTTGATGTAAACGAAGGCCTCGTAAGCCATGATGGCACAGTGAATAACCCACGCTGGCAGGGCACTTCCCACGGCAACGCCTTCCTGGCATCTGCCCAGTTCAACATGAAGTTCTGATTGTTGAGCAATTAAAAAGAGCGCCGCAAGGCGCTCTTTTTTTATGCAAACCCCCGTTTTCAGCGCACACATGTAGCACACACCTGTTCATTTTTCTTTTTTAATCAATCTATTAGAACTAGTTTCATCAGCATTTAATCCCGTTTTTAACAGATGTACTCCATCACCGTTGCCTTGCTGGTCGTACCATATAAAATCCCGCCTTCAATGATATGGCCAACTGAACATTCGGGATTCACGCAAGGATAACTCATGCATTCCACTCTCAAACTATCCGCCCTTTCCCTGCTGGTGATTGCTGGTCACACCCATGCCGCAGGTTTCCAGCTGGCTGAACAATCGGCAACCGGGCTTGGCCGAGCCTTTGCCGGAGAAGCAGCTATCGCGGACAATGCCAGCGTTCTATCTCGCAACGTGGCAGCCATGACTCGCTTTGACAAGATTGCACTCTCGGGCGGAACCATTTACGTCAGCCCTGACGTAAATATCGAAGGAAAAACAACGGGGTTGCTGACCCATGCCGATGCGACTGCACGAGATATCGCGGCCGCAGCCTGGGTTCCCAACGCCTATCTCATCATTCCACTCAATGAGCAGTGGCGTCTTGGGTTCTCGGCCACTTCCTATTACGGTCTCGGTGTCAAGATGCCGGACAACTACAGTGCCGGTCACTTTGGCAATGTCTCCGATATAAAAACCATGGATCTGGGTACCTCACTCGCTTATCGCATCAATGAGATGTGGTCAATTGGTGCCGGGATCTCTGCTATTCAGGGCGAAGGCGAAGTCGGTGGCACTTTCCCCTCCCGCAATCTTATCGCCAAGCATTTGCAGGGGGATGGCTGGGCATGGGGATGGAATATCGGCACCTTGCTGGAACTATCCAAACAGACCCGCATCGGCCTCTCCTATCGCCATGATGTCAATTTGAGGTTATCTGGCGACGCTATCATTGGTACACCGAGCGGCAAAGAGCTAAAAGACACAGGCAGTCTGGATCTACCGCTGCCAGCCACTGCCGAACTGGCCGCCGTTCACCAGTTGACTGACAACCTGGCGATCCACGGCAGTGTGAACTGGACTAACTGGAGCAAATTTGTTCAATTGGAAGCAGATCTCGATAACATGTCCAACATGCATATCAAGGATGAACACTGGGAAGATAGCTGGCGCTATGCCATTGGCATGACCTATCAGCTGACCCCCCAATGGCAACTGCGCTCCGGGGTCGCTTATGATGCAAGTCCGGTACCTGCAGATCGCCGTACCATCTCCATACCGGATGCCGATCGTCTCTGGTACAGCCTCGGCATGGGTTATCAGTTCACCCCCAATCTGACTGTTGATCTGGGACTGACCCTGATCGACGGTAAAAAGGTCGATGTCACCGAGAAGATGGAACTGCAACCGGGCAACCCGCTAACGACATCAACTTTCCAGGGCACTTCTGAAGGGGATGCCTGGCTGGCTGGTTTACAAATGAGCTATCTCTTCTAAATTCGGCTCTGACAGAAAAACACTATGCCAATTATTGCCTTACTCAATAGGGTCAGGACTGGCATAGTGTTCTGCAACACCATAAAATCAAGCCAGTACCCATATCGGAGCCAGGCATGTATTCCTACGTTGCAAGACAGCCCATTCTCGACAGAGACCTTAATACCTACGCCTATGAGCTGCTCTTTCGCGATAGCCTGAATAATGTCTTCCCGAGCATCTCCTCACGGCAAGCAACGTCGAGTCTTGTCGTTGAACAGTTCCTGCAACAAAACATCGATCAGCTACTGGGCGGCCGCCCCTGCTTCATCAATTTCCCCCACTCCCTGTTGCTGGATGGCTTGGCAGAGTGCCTCCCCCCCGAGAAGGTGGTGATTGAAATTCTGGAGGATGCAGCACCGGACGATGCCCTGCTGGAGAAGGTCAAACAGCTCCATAAACTGGGCTATACGCTAGCGCTCGATGACTTCACCATGTCGCCAGACTGGGAGCGCTTCCTCCCCTTTATCAAGATCATCAAGTTCGATCTGCGGGCAACACCGCTATTGCAGATCAAGGTGTTCATCCAGCGCCACCAAAGCATGAATCTTACCTATCTGGCCGAGAAGGTAGAAGACAAGGCGGAATTCGAGCGGGTCAAGCAGCTGGGGATCCAGCTATTTCAAGGCTTTTTCTTCAGTCGCCCCGAGATGGTCAAGCAAGCGACCATGGAACCAGCCCAAGTCGTCGTGATGCAACTGCTCAACGTAGTCAATCAGTCCGAACCTGACATCAACCGGATCGAACAGCTGCTAAGCCAGGATATCTCCCTTTCCCTCAAGCTGCTGCGCTACGTCAACCATCTCAAGGGACACACCAATCCCATCTCTTCATTTCGCCAGGCCGCCATCTACCTTGGCAACACCCAGCTAAAGCGTTTTGTCTCGCTGGTGGCTGCCACCAGTGCAGGCAAGGGCAAGAGTGCAGAGCTCTATCAGATGTCGCTGATCAGAGCACGTTTCTGTGAGCTGCTAGCCCATGCTCATGCCCCGACCCAGCAAGCGCCACAGGCCTTTATCACCGGCCTCTTCTCCCTGCTGGATGTGTTGATGGAGCAGCCGATGGACAAGCTGCTCGGCACCATTCCGCTGATCGATGCCATCCGGCTGGCACTGCTTGAGCGCAAGGGCAATCTCGGCTTCTACCTCGCGTTTTGCGAAGACTACGAAAATGCCAACTGGTCACGGGTCACAGCCAGAACGGCCAAGCTTGGCTTGAGCGAGGAGAAGGTCAGTCACCTCTATCTGGCTGCGACCACCTGGGTCAACGAGCAGCTGCAGGCGATGGAAGCAACCGATTAATCGATCTCCACCGCGATCGCTGTCGCCTCTCCCCCTCCGATACACAGAGAGGCAATCCCCCTTTTTCCTCCTCGCTGACGAAGGGCCGAGATCAGGGTGACCATAATACGGGCGCCACTCGCTCCGAGCGGATGCCCCATTGCACAGGCCCCACCGTATACATTGACCTTGTCATGGGGGATAGCGCACCCCGCCATAGCCAACATGGTCACCATGGCAAATGCCTCGTTGATCTCGAAGAGATCCACCTCATCCACTGACCAGCCTAGCCGCTCCAGCAGCCTGGATATTGCGCCAATGGGGGCCGAGGTAAACTCCGCCGGCAAGGCCGCATGGCTCTGATAACCGACGATCCTTGCCAATACCGGCACCTGCCAGGCAACTGCCGTAGCGCTATCCATCAATATCAGCGCCGCTGCACCATCCGAAATGGAGCTCGCATTGGCTGCGGTAATGGTTCCCTCTTTACCAAACGCCGGTTTTAGCGTTGGTATCTTTTCCGGCCGTCCGCGGCCAGGTTGCTCATCCTCTGCCAGCAGAAAACGCCCCTCACGATGGCAAGGTGCCAGCTCCGAACTAAAAGAGCCAGCCTGCTGGGCATCAAGGGCACGCTGGAGCGATGCCAGGGCAAATTCATCCATGGCACTGCGGGTCAAACCGGCCAGATCAGCGCTGCGCTGGGCATGGATGCCCATCAGCTGGCCATCATAGGCATCCTGCAACCCGTCAAGAAAGAGGTGATCCAGTGCCCGCTGATGCCCCATCCGAAAGCCGCTACGGGCATTGTCCAGCAGATAGGGGGCTCGGCTCATGCTCTCCATGCCGCCTGCGACCACCACCCTGTTGTCACCAAGCCGGATGGAATCTGCCGCCAGCATCACCGCCTTCATACCTGAACCACACACCTTGTTGACTGTTGTTGCGGGTATGGATGGCGGTAATCCCGCTTTCAACATGGCCTGCCTGGCGGGAGCCTGCCCCACCCCAGCCGACAGCACGTTGCCCATAAATACTTCGTCTATCTGCTCAGGATGCAGACTACTTTGCTGCAACGCAGCCTCAATGGCACAGGCCCCCAACTCAGGCGCAGTCACCTCTGCCAATGCCCCCTGAAATGCCCCCATCGGAGTCCGTTTTGCCGCCACAATCGCAATATCCATTTGCCAACCTCTTTTTTGTTACATGGCCATAACATAGGTTTTCTAGGTCACGGGAACAAGAGTTGCAGTGCAGTTTACGTTTAGGTAAGGTGCCAGCAGGATTTAGTTCGCCAAGAAGTCTGTATGAACAAAAACAGGGATGAAGCCCGGCGCTACAGCATCAGTGAGCTGGCTCGGGAATTTGATATTACGACGCGCAGTATCCGCTTTTATGAGGATCAGGGATTGCTCAATCCCGCCAGAGAGGGCCAGACCCGCATCTACAGCAAGCAGGATCGGGTTCGCCTCAAGTTGACCCTGCGTGGCAAACGCCTTGGTTTCAGCCTCGCCGAGATCCGCGAATTGTTTGATCTCTATGATGCCGACAAGAGCAGCCGTACCCAGCTGCAAACCATGCTGGGACTGGTAACGGATAAACGTGAAACGCTGCAGCAACAGATGGAAGATATCAGAATGGTGCTGCTGGAGCTGGATGCCGCCGAACAGCGCTGTCAGCAGGCGCTGAACCAGCTAGGTTAATGAAGCAAGAGGGCAAACAGGTCCTCTTCTCACATTGCAAAAACAACCAAACGCCAGATAGCAAAAAGCCACTCCTGAGAGTGGCTTTTCTTCAACCTGACAACTCGCGATTAGACGCGAACGAAGTCCAGGTGAACCAGCTTGTAACGTACCGGGTGACGCTGGATAGCTTTCACTTTTACGTTAACTTCTTCGCCGTTGATGACCAGAGTCAGTACGGACTCATAGAATTCCGGCTTCTCTTGAGCCAGGACCATTTTCTTGTGGTCAACAGCTACGGACAGAGCTTCTTTACCTGCACCGTAAACGATGGCAGGAACTTGGTCAGCTTGACGCAGGCGGCGGCTCGCACCTTTCCCCAGGTCAGAACGGACTTCGGCTTGGAATACGAAAGACATAGTATGTATCTCTTTTAGATGAATTTATGGTGCTAACTGCGACCGGTCAGCACCTCGCAAAACGAGCGCGAATACTACCATGGGCCAATAGCGGATACAAGGCTCATCCCGTGCTTTAACGCCCCTGCTCAAGGCGGGCAAATTGCTGTTGCCGCTGGGCCGGGCTCAGAGCATCAAACTGCGCCAGCGTCTCGGCGCGGGGACAGTAGAGACCATCCCCGGTTTTGACCCGGATACTATGGCCAAGTCGCGCCTGATTTTCAGCCACCAACGCCAGCAAATAGCTGTACGTATCGGCCCCCATGGCACTGGAGAGCTGGTTCGCTATGCGCCACAGCGTCTCACCAGCCACCACCTGATGGCACACTGCACGCTCACCTCCTGCCGCCGGGGCCGATAGCGTAAGGGTGACGCTATCGGTGGTGGTGGCAGCAGCCAGCTGGATATCAGCATTGTTTACCGATTCACGCGCAACGCTCCCCAACATCGCCAGCAACGGCTCCGCCTCGTAGCGAGGCCTTACCGCCAGCTGAACCGGTATGGTATGCGCGGCACTGAACTCGGCAATAAAGGGGGCAAGCGGCCCATTTTCATCCAACGGAGAGAGACCCTGCTGCTGCACTGCAGCAACAGCCTGAACGGATGCAACGCCATAAGCCATCTCGTCGATGCGCCGCAACCTTGCCAGATAAGCTTTGGAGAGCTCGGCCTCCCCCTCGAACAGATCAAAGGGGGGTACCAGACGGGCAGGAAAGAGGATCTGCCAGCGACCATTTTTCTGTTTCTGGGCCAGCGGCGGAAACTGGTTGCCGTGCCATGCCACAAACATAGCGGGTGGCTTGCGCGCCAAGGGGTAATACTCCGGGTTCAACTGCACCCAGGTTTGCTCTGCAATAGGCTGGTAACCGCTGATCACCACCTGCGCCATACTCAACCAGATCCCCAGCATCCTTGCCTCCCTGACTTCCGTTTAAAAGGTCCCGCCACCTTGGCAGCCCCTTCCCACAATCTATATCACGCAGTTAAAACAGACAGATAGCAGCTTAGCACTGAGCGATAGCATTCAGCACCCGTTTATCCGACACCGGATAGGGGGTTCCCAGATTCTGGGCAAAAAACGATACCCGCAGCTCCTCTATCATCCAGCGGATATTGGCCACCTCGGTGGGAATAAGCTGGGATTTGGGGATCTTGGCCAGCAGCGCCTTGTACTCCGACTCTACGCTATGCACCTTGAGCATGTAGACCCGATCCCGGTTGGGATCGATGGCAAGCTTCTCGAGACGACGCTCGATGGCCCGCAGGTAGCGCAGCAAGTCAGGCAGCCGCTGCCAGCCGGTCTCGGTGACAAAGCCCTTGTGTATGAGGTTGCCCAGCTGCTGCTGGATATCGGACATGGCAAAGGCGGTGTCGAGCTGCATCTTGCCCTTGAGCCGTTTCTTGATCTCATGGGAGAGGGTCAGCACGGCTTCCACCTGCTTGGCCACCTCCACCACCGCATCGTTGAGCTCGGCGCGGACATACTCCTTGAGCGCCTCAAAACCGGCCTCGTCCCAAGCCATGCCGCCGTGCTGCTCAATCAGCTTGTCGCAGCCGCAGGCGATGCAGTCGTCGATAAGCTCGGCCACCTTGCCAAACGGGTTGAAATAGAGCCCGAGCTTGGCCTTGTTGGGCAACTTCTCCTGCAGATACTTGATGGGCGATGGTACGTTGAGCAGTACCAGCCGACGCTGACCGGCCCACATCAGCTGCTGCTGCACCACCGGGCTCTCCACCAGCTGGATGGCGACCGAATCCTTCTGATCCACCAGGGCCGGATAGGCCTTCACCTCGAACCCGCCCCGCTTCTGACTGTACTCTTGCGGTAGCTCGCCAAAGCTCCACAGGGTGAGACCGGACTGCTCGATATCATCGTCCGCTACTTGCGAGAGGGTCTCCTGCACCTTGCCGCGCAGGGACTCTTTCAATGCCTCCAGATCCTTCCCTTCAGCCACCTTCTTGTGCTTGTCGTCCACCACTCGGAAGGTGAGTTTCAGGTGATCGGGCACCGCAGCCCAATCCCAGGATTCGCGAGGTACGGTGACGCCGGTCATCCGGCGCAGTTGGCGCTCCATCTCGTCCAACAGCGGCCCCTGCTCGGGGTTGATACTGGCAAGCAGCGCATCGGCATAGTTCGGCGCCGGCACAAAGTTTTTGCGCATCGGCTTTGGCATCGACTTGATGAGGGCCACCAACAGCTCGTGACGCAGCCCCGGGATCAACCACTCGAACCCCTTCACCTCCACCTGATTCAGGAGCGGCAGCGGAATATGCAGGGTCACGCCATCGGCGGCCTCCCCCGGCTCGAACTGATAGGTCAACTTGAGCTTGAGGCGCCCCTGCTGCCAGAAGTTGGGGTAGTCGAGATCGCTGATGTGGGCCGCATCTCCCTTCATCAGCATCTCTTTTTCGAAGTTAAGCAGCTCGGGATCCCGCTTTTGCGCCTCTTTCCACCACTTGTCGAAGTGACGGCTTGATATCACCTCCTCAGGCAAGCGAGCATCGTAGAAGCGGAACAGATCCTCGTCATCCACCAGAATGTCGCGACGACGGGATTTGTGCTCCAGCGCCTCTACCTCGGCCAGGAGCTTGCGGTTGTCGCTGAAGAAGCGGTGACGGGTCTCGAAATCCCCCTCCACCAGGGCGCGGCGGATAAACAGCTCGCGGCACAGCGCCGGATCGATACGGCTGAAGTTGATGGTGCGCTCGTTGACCAGAGTCAAGCCATAGAGGGTCACCTTCTCCTTGGCCATCACGGCACCGTTTTTCTTCGACCAGTGGGGGTCGCTGTGGTGCAGCTTGATGAGGTGACCCGCTAGCGGCTCCACCCACTCGGGTTCAATCTTGGCGTTGATACGGGCGTAGAGGCGCGAGGTTTCCACCAATTCTGCGGCCATCACCCACTTGGGCGGCTTCTTGAACAGACCCGAGGCTGGGAACAGGTGGAAACGGCCATTGCGAGCACCAAGGAACTCGGGCTTTTCCAGATCCTTGTTGCCGATATGGCTCAAGAGGCCAGTCAGCAGCGCGCAGTGCACCGTCTTGAAATCCGCCGGTTCATGGTTGGCTTTAAAACCAAGCTCCTTGACCGTCTGGCGCAGCTGGAAATGGATGTCCTGCCATTCGCGCACCCGCAGGTAGGAGAGAAACTCCTTCTGGCACATGCGGCGAAACGAGTTGCTGCCAAGGGCATCCTGCTGCTCTTTCAGGTAGTTCCATAGATTGACGAAGGCGAGGAAGTCGGAATCCTTGTCCTCAAAGCGTCTGTGCTGCTCGTCGGCGGCCTGCTTTTTCTCCATGGGTCGCTCGCGGGGATCCTGAATGCTGAGGGCGGCAGTGATCACCATCACCTCGCTCAGGCAGCCAGTCTGCGCCGCGCTGATCACCATCTTCGCCAAACGCGGATCAAGGGGGATACGCGAGAGCTGGCGACCGGTTTCGGTCAGCTGCAGTTTGGCTTCGCGATCGCCGGTGGCGGGCAGCTCGCGCACCGCCTCCAGCTCTTTCAAGAGAGTCAGGCCATCCTTGATATGGCGCGACTCCGGTGGCTCGACGAAGGGAAACGCCTCCATGTTGCCAAGGCCGAGCGCCAACATCTGCAGGATGACCGAGGCCAAATTGGTGCGCAGGATCTCGGGGTCGGTAAAGGCGGGACGGCTATTGAAATCCTCCTCGGAGTAGAGGCGGATGCAAATACCGTCCGCCACCCGGCCACAACGCCCTTTACGCTGGTTGGCGCTGGCCTGGGAGACCGGCTCGATAGGCAGGCGCTGCACCTTGGTGCGCCAGGAGTAGCGGCTGATACGGGCAGTACCCGGATCGATGACGTAACGGATGCCCGGCACCGTCAGCGAGGTCTCCGCCACGTTGGTGGCGAGCACAATGCGCCGGCCAGCGTGTTGCTGGAACACCTTGTTCTGCTCGGCGTTGGAGAGGCGGGCGTAGAGCGGCAGCACCTCGGTATCGCGCAGGTTGAGCTTGCGCAGGGCATCGGCGGTATCGCGGATCTCCCGCTCGCCGTTCATGAAGATGAGGATGTCCCCCAACCCTTCGCGGGCCAGCTCTTCCACCGCATCGAAGATCCCCTGCAGCTCGTCGCGCTCCTCCAGCCCTTCGCTCTTGTCACTGGTGAGCGGACGGTAGCGCACCTCCACCGGATAGGTGCGACCGGAGACCTCGATCACCGGCGCCTTGTTGAAATGGCGGGAGAAGCGCTGCGGGTCTATGGTGGCCGAGGTGATGATCACCTTGAGATCGGGGCGCTTGGGCAATAGCTGTTTGAGATAGCCCAGAATGAAGTCGATGTTGAGGCTGCGCTCGTGGGCCTCATCGATGATGATGGTGTCGTACTGGGTGAGCATCCGGTCGTTCTGGATCTCCGCCAGCAGGATACCGTCGGTCATCAGCTTGATGTGGGTCTGCTCGCTCACCTGATCGGTAAATCGCACCTTGTAACCTACGTAATGCCCAAGTTCGGACTCCATCTCTTCTGCGATACGTGCCGCCACGGTGCGGGCCGCGAGGCGACGCGGCTGGGTGTGGCCGATAAAGCCCTTCACTCCGCGCCCCAGCGCCAGACAAATCTTGGGGATCTGGGTGGTTTTGCCCGAGCCGGTTTCACCGGCGATGATCACCACCTGATGTTCACTGATCGCCTTGGCGATCTCCGCCTGTTTCTGGCTTACCGGCAGGTTATCCGGATAGGTGACCTTGGGTACGCCCGCAAGACGGGATTGGTAACGCGCCTGTGCCGCATCCAGATCGGCGGCAATGGTCTCAAGCACGGCAGCCTGTTTGCCTTCGGGCAACTTTTTGACCCCGTGCAGACGGCTGGATAGACGGCGGGCGTCAAGGTTCATGCAGGCAGAGAGACGGCGGCGCAGCGCCTCGATAGAGAGAGACAAGGTACGAATTCCTTAAAAGAGTGCCCGGCAAGGGGGCCATATCGATAGCTGGGGCAGATCCTAAAGAGCGAGAAGGAGAGGTGCAAGCCTTAACATGAAGCTCGGGGCATACGAGTAGGCCCCTTTGCGCCATTGAACGCATCAGGTCGGCGAACTTGCTGTCTCCCAAAATAACGAAGCAGGCCATTGGCCTGCTTCAACATAGAGACACAGCACTCAGCCGTGGCTATGGACAAAACAGGTAGTGAGCTGAGCGTGGATCGCCTGCATCACATTGTGGCGATTGATCACCCCGAGCAGCCTGCCCTCCTCTACCACCGGATAGATCTTGGGCTTCTGTCCCATCATCATCTCAGCCAGAGTCAGGATGCTGGTATCTGGCCCCACCGTCAGCACCTCTTTGCGCATCACATCCCGCACCTGTGCCACCTGTTCACAGTGATACGCCTCCTTGAGCATTACCGCGATGCAATCTTGCTCGGAGATCCAACCGATCAGACGTCCTTTCTCATCGGTCACCGGCCCCCCCAGCTGGTGGCTGTTCAAAAATTTCTCGACTGCCGCTTGCACCATCATGTCCGCTTTAAAGGTGATGGGTCTGCTCTGCATATAATCCCTGGCTTTTAGCGATTCCATATCTGCTCCCCTATGGTGGTCAGTCAAGCCTGCGTATTGCGCGTGAATATCGGCACCGTGCACGGCTTATTCCAAGCATAGCTGGAAGCCAGAGCAGGTCAGCAGTACGCATGCACCTCCTCTACCGTTGGAATGGCAGCCTGTACCATCTGCGACAGATTGTCAGCCAGAACGGCGACAACTTCACCATCAACCCGCCCCTCTCGTACCAACTGCTTCATAAAAGAGAGCGCCTCGCCAGCAGAGAGACCCTGACGATACGGCCTGTCCTGCACCATGGCCTGAAAAATATCGGCCACCCGCAAGATCCTCGCCTCCAGTGCCATCGCCGAAGCAGGCAAATGAAACGGGTATCCCTCTCCATTCGGTTCTTCATGGTGATAGGAGGCCCAGCACGCAATCTCTTCGAATCCCTCGATGTGGCGCAAGATCTGATAGGTCTCGAAACTGTGGGTATTGATGATGGCCCGCTCCTCGGAGGTTAATCGCCCCGGTTTGTCCAGAATTTCATCCGGCACTCGCAGCTTGCCGAGATCGTGCAGTAATCCGGCGATCTCCAGCATGTCACAATGAATGGCACTGACCCCCATACGCTCAGCCAGCAGCCGCGAGAGACGTGCAACGCCGAAAGAGTGAGCCATGGTAAACGAGCTTTTGGCATCGACAATGCCCGAAAAAATCAGCGCCAATGCTTTCAGCTCGCCATTGGTCGTCGTGCAAGGTTCGCGCTCTTGCAGCATCTCAAGCATGTAATCATTGATGGAGCGCGACTCGAGCTGGAGCCAGAATGCCTCCGAGCGAGAAGCTTGCAGGAATGCCGCAACCAGCTCGGGGTCAAAAAATTCACCGCCATAACCCTGCAGCCGTTCGCGGATCTCGTTGGTATGCATCAAGAGCGACCCGTCGCTATAGTGAGGGGCCGCCAGCGCATCACAACGGTCTACCAGAAAGATGAGGTTGGCCTGACGGGCAATTTTCTTGTCCAAATCGGGTAAATGGCGCAGCAACTTCCAGTGGGTGTGGTGATAACGGATGGGAAGCGCCAAAGGGGCAAGTAGCCGGAAGTCCTTTAATAGCTGATACCCTACTTCACAGTGGAGCTGCGACGACTCCCAGTCAAACTCGCTGACCAGATGGTGGTGAATGGCTGTTGATGATACACCGATGTCATGCAGGACTCCCAACTCGAAGAGCAGTCGGCGTTCCGCATCGTCCATCCCCAGTACCCGACTGCACTCGGCCGCCATGATCCCGACTCGTTTACCATGGGCCACATCGCCAATCCCCACCAGATCCAGCGACGCAGACAAGGCATATACCACCTGTCTGAGATCTACCTGCAATGAGAACGAGTTCTTCTCCGTCAGCGTTCTGTCCATGATCACTATCCCATGCCGCCATGTTGTTATCAGAGGAGCCGTTTTACCCTGCCCATATAAACAATTTAGTCAACAGCCCTCCTCTTGGCCTTGGTGGACAGACAAAAAGTGTGATTTGGCAGCGGATTACCGGGAAAAGTACCTATGCAGCCTCCTACCGCCGGAACATTTGCAAATCAGCGTTTTGTTACTGGTGAACACAGGTGCTCCCTTGTCTAATAAAGCGACGAATGGGGGCCCAACCCTTCGTTCTGCCTGCGCTATGGTTTACCATGCTGGCTATTGCGGTGCATGGCACCATCCACCCAGGCGCCAGCCGCCGTCATCGGATACCTCATCTCGAGCAACATGAGCAAAACAGCACACGCCGGCAGCGAGCCGACCTTCTATTTCCACGACTACGAGACCTTCGGCATCAGCCCCGCCAAGGACAGGCCGTCGCAGTTTGCCGGTATTCGTACCGATGCGGATTTCAACATCATTGGCGAGCCGCTGGTCATCTACTGCAAACCGCCAGCGGACTACCTGCCGGATCCGGAGGCGTGCCTTATCACCGGTATCACGCCACAAAAGGCGATGAAGGACGGGCTGTGCGAGGCGGATTTCATTCGCCAGATCCACGAGCAGTTCGCCACGGCAAATACCTGCGTGCTGGGCTACAACAGCATCCGCTTCGATGATGAAGTGACCCGCTACACCCTCTATCGCAACTTCTATGACCCCTATGCCTACGCCTGGCAGAACGGCAACTCCCGCTGGGACATTCTCGACATGCTGCGGGCCTGCTACGCCCTGCGCCCGGAAGGAATAGAGTGGGCCTTTGACGATGAGGGCAAACCGAGTTTCCGGCTGGAGAAGCTGACGGTCGCCAACGGCGTCGCCCATGCCAATGCTCACGATGCACTCTCTGACGTCCTGGCTACCATCGAGATGGCAAAACTGGTGAAAAAGGCCCAACCCAAGCTGTTCGGTTACCTGTTTGACCTTCGCAACAAGAACAAGGTGAAGGCACTGATCGACGTGGTGACCATGAAACCGCTGGTGCACGTCTCCGGTATGTTCTCACCTTGGCAAGGGTGTGCAAGCTGGGTCTCGCCGCTCGCCTGGCACCCCACCAACCAGAACGCGGTGATCATGGTGGATCTGACCCGCGACCCCACCCCGCTTATCGAGCTCTCCAGCGAAGAGATCCGCGAGCGGCTCTACACCAAAAAAGAGGAGCTGGGGGAGCTGGCCGGTATTCCGGTCAAACTGGTACATATCAACAAATGCCCGGTACTTGCACCGGCCGCCACCCTGACGGCAGAGCGAGCCGACGAACTGGGCATCGATCGGGAGCAGTGCCGCAAGAGCCTGGATCTGCTGCGCGCCCACCCAGAAGTGCGGGAAAAACTGGTGGAAGTATTCAATCAGGAGTTTTCGGGCAGCAATGACGGCGATCCCGATACCCAGCTCTACGCAGGTTTCTTCGGTCACGGCGACAAGTCCACCATGGATCTGGTGCGTGCCACCCCGGCAGATCTGCTGGGCGAGCGCGAATTCGCCTTTACCGATTCACGGCTGCCGGAGATGCTGTTTCGCTACCGCGCCCGCAACTGGCCGCACACCCTGAGTGAAGCGGAACAGAAACGCTGGCGCCTGCACTGCAGCGACTACTTCAGCAACCGTCTGCCTGACTATGTACCGCGCCTCGAAGCGCTGGCAGAACAGAATCAGGGTAACGAACGAAACTTTGCGATTCTTAAGAGTCTCTACCACTATCTGGAAGATTTATGAGTTGTGATTGATTTCACACTAAATCCTCCTCGCCAATCCCCTTCTTCAAGTCATAATGACGAAGGGGATCTTCTCAAAAACCAATATGTTGCATCCCCTGTGCCTTGCCCCTATCAAACGGAAGCCATTTGCTGATGCCTCGTCACCACGCTCTGCTGGGATTACTGGCCCTGCTGCCGCTGGCAGCCAACGCCGCATACCGGTTCGATATGCCGGACTACCTTGCGCTGTTGCCGGAGCAGACCTATCACATCGTTGAGCACAGCTTCAGCACCCTGTACAAGCAGACCGACTTTACGCCTCAGGTCACCAACAGCTACTTCAACAACTCCAACCTCTACAAGTTTGTCGGGGTGCCGCTGGTCATCTCCGCCCAGTCCGGCTTTCAGCTGGAGGTGTTTGGCCAGGCCTATAACCGCGCGTCTCAGGCCTATGTGCATCTGAGCGAAGATATGTCGCTTTACCGGGTGATGCGGGTCGATGTGATGGGTAACCCCAACGATCGGCTGGCTATCGGTTTTGGCTTTGGTATGCCAATCACCCCTAATCTCACCCTCAAGGCCATCACCTCGGGCAGCGATATCCCGGGCTATGGTTCAGCCAAATACGCGGCTGGCGTCGAGTGGCGTTACTGACACAGCTCACCCAAATAGCAAACAATTCAGGCTCCCGAAGGAGCCTGAATTGTTTGAGAGGCGTGCCTTATCAGACGTAGTGGATCACCCGCCCTTCGCCCCCTTGCAGGGTCACAGCCGTACCGACAGTCTGCCCCTGCCAGAAATCGGTTCCCCCTTCCGGCAGCAAGAATTCCTGTGGTTGCCCCTCCCAGTTGAAGAGGCAGAGCAGAGTGCCCCCCTCGGGCAGGCTCACTTCGCCGCAGGCAAAGTCCATCGACTCGAAACGGGCAGAGGGTGCCCGGGCTGCGCAGAGCGCAAGCAGCTTGCACAGTTGCGCCGCCTGCTCCTCATCGAGATCTTGCAGTCGATCACCTGCCAGCATCATGCCGCCGCTTGCCACCAGTGCCGCCAGATGGAAGCTGTATTCAGCCTGACTCGCTTGCTGGGTTGGCAGATCCCGCAAACAGATGCAGTCGGGGTCGAGGGCCCAAAGCTTGTCGTTCTGCCAGGCGCGGCAGAACGCCTCGCGGGCGATCTGGCGATAACGGTGGCCGTTGCGCTCCACGTCATCGCTCACCCGCATACCGTGCACCAGGCCAAGACTTGGCCAAATGGGGGCATTGCAACCAAGCAGGAAGGCTCCCTCCCCTGCGCCGCGCAAGATGGCGGCCATGCCGCGTCGATAGGCCTCAACCCGGGTGGCGGCCGGGTCGTGGAAACGACCACCGTGGATAGCGCCCCAGAAGTTGGCATCGAGCTTGAAGTAGTGGATGCCCCACTGCTCGCGCAGGGTGCGGAACACCTGCTCAAGGTGCGCTTGCACCTCGGGGTGGGTACCGTCCAGCACATACCAGGGGGTGCAACGCCAACCGCCATAAGTCACTCGCTCGGAGGGGAGCGGCAAGCCGTCATCCCCCTTTACGAACCAGTCGGGGTGATCCTGAAACACCTGCGAAGTTGGCTCGGCAATAAAGGGGGCGACCCAGAGGGCAGGCTCGCAGCCAGCCTGTTTGATCTCGGCGGCCAGCGACGCCACGCCTTGCTCAAACTTGGCCGACGGGGTGAGCCAGTCACCCATTTTGGCCTGATAGCCATCGTCTATTTGCACATAGCGCAGGGCCGGGAAGCGCTCGGCACGCACCTGCAGGTTCTCGCGAATGTCGGCAGCGCTCACCTCGGCGTAGTAGTGATACCAGGAGCACCAGCCGCTCGGGCGATCACTCACCTTACCGATCAGCGAGCCATGCTCGACCTCGATCATCCGTGCCAGCTCGGCCAGCAGATCCTCGCGATCCGCCCCTTCAAGGCAGATCAGCGCCTCGCTCTGCCAGTGCTCACCGGCCGCGAGTTCCCGCCCTTCGCAGTTCATCAGGATCTGCAGCCGACCATCCGGGTAGAGGCGAAACTCCCCGCCAAAACGGTGGCAGCTGGCAAAGGCGAGCAGCAGCCACCCCTTGCCATGTTCCACCAGCAGCAGGTTGTGGACCGTGTGATAGCCATTGTCATCGGTGATGCGATAGACGCTGGCATCGGGGCAACGGCCGACATGTTGCGGTGATTGCCAGCTACCCATGGTCTGGGCCAGCATCTGGAATCCTTCGCCATAGATGGCGCTCTCCACCGGCAGGCCAAGCTTGCCATCAAACAGTACCCAGCGCTCAACTGATGTGGCATCAGCGCCGGTGTTGTCGAGTCGCACCCGGCACAGAGGCCCTTCCCACTGACGGGTTTGCAGCAGATGGGGTGGCAACGCATTATCGTTCGCCAGCTGGCGAACTCGGGACAAGAGGGATGTCATCACTACTCCTTGTAGTTTGAAAAGAGTTCTATCAGGCACTTTTCAAAAAATGCCAATCAAATCAGCTTCAAATGAACTGATTTCAGTTGTTATTGTTTTAATGCCGCGACCCGGCCTCTCTGGTAAACTGCGATTTTTCTTCCCAGTCGATGAGGTTCACGTGATCGCGCAACGCGCCTTGCTGTACTTTCGTGACTTTATGGTCATCGTCGCCTGCCTGCTGGCTGGCAAATCCGTGGCAGCCATCCTGCCTTTCGCCTTTCCCGGCAGCATCATCGGCATGCTGCTGCTGTTTGTGCTGCTCTCCCTGCAACTGATCAAGCTGCACTGGGTTGAGCTGGGGGCAGGCTTGCTGCTGCGCCACATGGGTGTGCTGTTCGTGCCGGTTGCGGTCGGACTGGTGGCCTGGCTTGAGCCCCTGCGCCAATCCTTCGGCGTCATCATGCTCTGCATCGTGCTCGGGATCGTGCTGATCCTCGCCACCGTCGGTCGGCTCTACCAGAGGATGAACAAATGATCTTCTGGCTAGCGATTCCCCTGACCCTGGCGCTCTATTTCGCCACCCGCGCCCTCTATCGCCGCCTGCCCTGGCCCATCATCAATCCGGTGCTGGTGCCAACCGCGGTGATCATCGGTCTGCTGCTCTGGTTTGATCTGCCCCTTGAGCAGTACGAGCGCGGCAGCAGCCCCATCACCATGCTGCTGGAGCCCGCGGTAGTGGCGCTGGCGCTGCCGCTCTATCAGCAGGCGCGCCAAATTCAGGCCAAGCTCAAGCCCATCCTAATCTGTACCCTCGCCTCCGTCTTGATCTCGGTGTGCACAACCCTGCTGATCGGTCATTTTATGGGCACAGATCCGGCGCTGCTCGCCTCATTGGCGACCAAATCCATCACCACCCCGCTCGCCATGAGCGTCAGCCAGTCCATCGGCGGCATTCCCGCCATCGCGGCCGCCGTGGTGGTGGTGGTGGGGATTGTCGGCGCGCTGATCGGCTATCCACTGCTCAAACTGCTGAAAGTGACCGATCCGGAAGCGCAAGGGCTCGCCATGGGGGCTTGTGCCCACGCCATCGGCACCGCCACCTCCGCCGAGAAGGGGATCACCCAGGGGGCCTTTGCATCGCTCGCCATGGTGGTGTGCGGCATCCTCACCGCGGCCGTCGCTCCCCTCCTTTTTGCCATCTATCACTGGCTCACCTGACCGATGATTAAGCACCCCGACGGCTCTGCAGCGCTGTCGGGGTGCGACCTGCCGCACAATTTGCACAAGACAAACGTTTCCATTACCATCCCCCTCCGTTTGCCCGTCAGGGCGTGAGCCTGCTCACACATTTACCCGAGCTTGCTCCCTACAATGGCCGCCCAATTGGCCTTTGAGGACACACTATGCATCCCCGTTTTGCCAAGCCATTCGATACCCTCTCTGCCCCGCTCAAAGCAGCCGTGCAGCCCATGCTGGATAGTGCCGACTTCAACGCCCGCTTCACGCCGGAGCAAGTCGCCACCCTGAAAGCCGCCACAGGTCTCGATGATCGCGCACTGCGCCTCGCCCTGTTGCCGCTGGCCGCCGCCTGCTCGGTCGCGCCCATCTCCAAGTTTTATGTCGGTGCCATCGCCTGCGGCCTGAGCGGCACCTGGTACTTCGGCGCCAACATGGAGTTTGCGGGACAAGGTCTGTTCCACTCGGTTCACGCCGAGCAGTCCGCCATCTCCAACGCCTGGCTGGGTGGCGAGACCGGGATCTCTGAAATCACCGTCAACTACACCCCCTGCGGTCACTGCCGTCAGTTCATGAACGAGCTGAGCACCGCCAAGATCCTGAAGGTCTCCCTGCCCGATGACCTGAGCGCCCTGCAATCCTTCCTGCCCCACTCGTTTGGGCCGGCGGATCTCGACATCACAGATGCGCTGATGAGCCCGCAGGATCACGCCGAGCTTGAGCTTCAAAGCGAAGACCCGCTGTGGCAAGCCGCGCTGGCTGCTGCCCGTCAAAGCTACGCCCCCTATAGCCAGGGCTATGCCGCAGTGTCGCTGCAGTTTGCCGATGGCCGCATCTTCTCTGGCCGCTACGCCGAGAACGCCGCCTTCAACCCCAGCCTGCCACCGATGCAGATGGCCTGTGCCCATGCGGTGCTTAACGGCGAAGATCTCGCCACCATCCGCCGCGCCGTGCTGCTGGAGAACAAAAACGGCCAGATCAGCCAGCGTGACTCCGCCCAGTCCACCCTCAAGGCGCTGGGCTCGGTCGAGCTGGAGTATCTGGCGGTCTGACCCCGGCTTTGCTTCGATAAACGAAAGCCCCCGCACCTTGGTGCGGGGGCTTTTTTACTTGGCCATTTAACCGGGAATCGCCGGTGATCCTCACGGCTTGGCGCTGTTAATCACCCAGTCTGACCGGTTGCTGATCAGACCGGTTTCAGCCGCGCCGTGAAGTGACGCAGCAGCGGCGGCTCGTAGTCAAAGGTGAGCCCGCGAATGTCGCTGGCCCGCGCTTTCACTGCGATCAGGCAGTCGGCCACATAGTCCATGCGATCCCGAGTGTAGACCCGCCGCGGAATGGTGAGGCGCAGCAACTCAAAATCCGCCGCCTCCTGCTTGCCGGTGGCGGGATCGCGCCCCAGCAGCAGGGAGCCGATCTCCACCCCGCGCACGCCCCCTTCCAGATAGAGCTCGCAGGCGAGCGCATGGGCCGGAATATGGAGCAGCAGCTTTTTGGCATCCACAAAGACCGCATGACCGCCGGTGGGGGTCTGGATGGGGATGCCAGCCTCGGCCAGCCGCTCGCCGAGATAAGCCACCTGACTGATGCGATAGGTGAGATACTCCTCATCCATCCCCTCCCGCAGGCCGATGGCGAGCGCCGCCATGTCCCGTCCGGCAAGACC
>NZ_CAWNWX010000048.1:3419-14654 GCF_963878195.1 Aeromonas sp. HMWF016 | reverse complement strand
CCCGCCGATATTGACCAACCCATCCCCTAGCGCAGTAATAAAGGCCCCTTTGTTAGGGCATGACGGAATGGTACATTTGGTTCCTAGATCATCAAAGGAACAGCATTATGTACGGAGCCAAAGATAATGATTTGAGGGACATCAGCACTCTCACTAAGGACGAGTTTAAGTGCATCCTGAGCCCAATGTGCGGATCATCGGAGGATGGGAAAAGGGTAAAAGTACGCTTTGAAAGTGACGTGTTTGCATGTTGCAAGGTAATTGATTCAAAGCTGGTAGTACAAGGATCGGACAAATTCAGACGCACCGTGGAGCAAGCATATGCGAGTGCTAAGCCGACAATGTGGTTCGGTAGTGCTGAAAAAGAAAGACCTAAGCCTGAGTATGTGCCAGTACTCAAGGAGACGACACAGAAGCCACTTGAGGAAGTTTTTGATGTAGGATTTTTCTGGAATGATGCTGCCAGAAGTAAGGATGCTGTGTATGAACATTTGTATGGTTCGGCCAAGAGCACTGTATTCAATTTCCAACATCGAAGCATGTTCGACCAAAATAACAAGCACCTTAATGATGTAGTTCGTGCAGGTGAAATAGTTATTGTGGTTCAACATGCTCCGAAGACATTGGCTGAAAAGGACCGTTTACTCCTGCTTAAAACACAGGCAGAAAAAGCTAGCAAAGCATTGAAGGATATTGATGTACAGGAAGCACAAACATTGTTCAACCATTTCGATGTATTTGATTTTAATGCTTCACAAGTATCACAGACATCGAGCGCAGCATTTGGGGCAGCGAGTACAGTTATTGGTACGAGGATGGAACAGCTCACAAAAACATTGAAGCGAATCAATGATCATTATGTGCAGCATATGGAAGCATCTCAGGGTTCGATGAAGAATCTCGGAGCTGAGTTTTATGTTGGGCGGATGAAGCTGTTTCAAGAGCTGGATAATAGTCTCGAGAAGTTCACAATCAAAACTGTCAAAATACCTGTGTACGATAAGCTCAAGAACACATTGGGTTTAAGTACAAAAAGTGCTTTACACAATTGGCGTGAAGTGAGCTCAAGAGGCATGATCCCTGCCCTGGGTGATCGTATCGAACACCTCTCAACATACGTTAAGGGTGCAAAGAACCTTGGTTATGTGGGTCTAGCTATTGATAGCACTATAGGGGCGAAGAACACATATCAGGCATGTACTGTTGGCTCCGATGAGCAATGTGCAGTCACAGGAGCGAAGGAAGTAGGGACAGTACTGGGATCATGGTTTGGTGGTTCAGTATCAACAGTGCTTGGGTCAAACGTAGCGGTAGCGGTCGGATCCGGTATTTTGATAGGATTCGGTGTTGTTGCGAGTGCTCCAGTTGTAGCTGTGCTCGCAATCGGCGGAGGTGTTGTTGGGGGCTATTTTGGCGGTTCAGCAATTGGCGAAGCAACGGGGACAGTTGCTGAGAAAACTGCTCATGAAATAATCAGAATGGTTAAAGGAAATGACCAATGATTGCAGTTTATGGATTCGTGGGATTTTTGGTTCTGTGCGTGTTGAACCTATTTTTTATGGTTCTCGTACACAACAGTAAAAAGTACGAGAAAATGGTAAATGCATTTAGAAGCAAAGAATCCATAGGTCAAAGCATTTTCGATTTTGCAATTGTGAACATGTATATTCATGGTTTTTACAGCATCAAGTCATTTGTTGGTAGTGGCTCAGACAAGTTGGACCGTACATTAAGCCACCCCATTCACTGGATATACAAGTACACTGCATTTTGTTTCATCCTGTACACTGTTGTGTTTTTGTACGTTGGTGTGACGTACTTCAACATGTAAAACAAAGCCCCGTAAAGGGGCTATATTTTTGTATCGAACAACTCAGTGCTAATTTGCACATCATCCTCAATTCTTTGAACATGTACCACAC
This sequence comes from Aeromonas sp. HMWF016, assembly GCF_963878195.1. Taxonomy (NCBI): domain Bacteria; kingdom Pseudomonadati; phylum Pseudomonadota; class Gammaproteobacteria; order Aeromonadales; family Aeromonadaceae; genus Aeromonas; species Aeromonas sp. HMWF016. Next base: position 12,732 of record NZ_CAWNWX010000048.1, on the reverse strand, counting down.
AACGCATAGTGCATAAGTGCCAATCAGCGGTGAGGAAAGTCGAAGGTGAGAATGGGATCCCGGTTATACCAGTGGGCGAGCAGGCAAGCTGCCCGGGGTGTAGCTGTCATGATTGGCATCACTCCCCTCCATATCGGTTGTAGACAGTCGGTGGCCAATAAGATCCATTGATGGATGCTGCCAACGGGCAGCCTCGCCACGTTAACGACTGGTTTATTTGTAAACAATGGGTGCACCGACAGGCTGTGCGCCCGCTCACAAAGTGCGCATCTGTGCGGCAAACCGGCAGTGAGGTTGATCCGCCCGCTCCCCCGGTTCGTTATTCTCCCTACCCACACGCCACATCCCCCATCAGCCAAGGCCGGAAGCCATCATGCATCGCAAACCCAATCTCCCCGAGAAAATCTGCCCCGTCTGCCAGCGCCTCTTCAGCTGGCGGCGCAAGTGGGCACGCAGCTGGGAGGCAGTGCGCTACTGCAGCGAGCGCTGTCGCCACGCTCGTCACCACAGCAGTCAACATAATGGGGAGCAAGTCTGATGGAGCTGCGTCTTGTTCTTGGCGATCAGCTGAACGCCGGTCACAGCTGGTTTCGCACACCAGATCCGGCAATCTGCTATCTGATGGCGGAGCTGCGCCAAGAGACCGATTACTGCCGCCACCATCGTCAGAAGGTGCTGGCCTTCTTTGCCGCCATGCGCGCCTTTGCAGCGGCCCTCACCCAAGCGGGCCACCGCGTCTGTTACCTGACCCTTGATGAGAGCGCCCGCTGGCCCGATTTGCCCGGCTTACTGGAGGCTCAGCTCGAAGCACATAAGGCCGACAGCTTTGCCTGGCAGAGCCCGGACGAGTGGCGCCTCGCCAGCCAGTTGAAAAGCTGGGCGGCTGGCCTTGCCATCCCTGCTACCGAGGTAGATAGCGAACATTTTCTCAATCCCCGTGATGGCTGGCAGCGCTATCCCCACAGCCGGATGGAGTTCTTCTACCGCGCCCTGCGCAAGCAATACAGGGTGCTGCTCGATGAGCGCGGCCAACCTCTTGGCGGGCGCTGGAATTTTGATGACGAGAACCGCGCCAAACTGCCGGCTAGCCAGCCAATCCCGGCGCCTCTCACCTTTGCCAACGAGGTAAACGAGATTGATGCCATGCTGACCCGCCACGGAGTCAGCACCATCGGCGAGGCGGATGCCAGCAGACTGCCGTGGCCCATCAGCCGACGCCAGAGCCGCGAGCTGCTGGCATATTTCCTGACGCACTGCCTGCCCCACTTTGGCCGCTATCAGGATACCATGAGCGAGCGGGGCTGGAGCCTGTTTCACAGCCGCCTGTCGTTTTCCCTCAACAGCAAGATGCTTCATCCGCTTGAGGTGATCCGCGCAGCCGAAGCCCACTGGCAGGCCAATCAGGCCTCCATCACCCTGGCGCAGGTGGAGGGCTTTATTCGCCAGATCCTCGGCTGGCGCGAGTTTGTCCGCGCCCTCTACTGGGAGAAGATGCCCGGCTACCAGCAGACCAATTTTCTCGGGGCCAACCGGCCGCTGCCCGGCTTTTTCTGGGGCGGCGAAACAGACATGGCATGCGTGCGCCACGCCATAAACCAATCCCTTGAGCACGGTTACGCCCACCATATCCAGCGGCTGATGGTGACCGGCAACTTTGCCCTGCTGGCGGGGATCGATCCGGACGAGGTGGATCGGTGGTATCTCGGTATCTATGTGGATGCCATCGAATGGGTGGAGCTGCCCAACACCCGCGGCATGAGCCAGTTTGCCGATGGCGGCCTGATGGGCAGCAAGCCCTACGCCAGCAGCGGCGCCTATCTCGAGCGAATGGGCCACTACTGCAAGGGGTGCCACTATCAGGTGAAAGCCCGCAGCGGCGACGGTAGTTGCCCCTTCAACAGCCTCTACTGGCACTTTTTGTGGCGCAATCGGGACAAACTTGGCAGTAATCCCCGCCTCGCCCTCCCCTATGCCAACTGGGATGGCCAAGCCGCAGCGCAGCAGCAGGCCATTCTGGCGACGGCGGAGCAGTACCTGATCCAGCTGGAGCAGTTGTAAGCGGGCCATGTCCCCTGGCACATTCACACTGACAACAGCGCAGCGATTTACGCTGGCAATCAGGCTCACCATCGCACCAAACACCAGCTTGTGACAGGCAAGCAGACGGAGATCCCAATCCTGCGCAGAGCGGTTGAATATCCTGTGGCGGCTGATTATGGTGGTGGCCACATCAAGGTTTCCATCAACCAAACATCAGAAAAACGAGTCTAAGGAAAGACGATATGGAGATAGTGGTTCTCGGTGGCGGCGTGATTGGGGTAACCAGCGCCTGGTATCTGGCCAAAGCGGGTCACAAGGTGACCCTGCTGGAGCGACAAGGGGGCGTCGCCCTTGAAACCAGCCATGCCAACGCCGGGCAGATATCCCCGGGCTATGCGGCCCCCTGGGCGGCCCCCGGCATTCCCCTCAAGGCCGCCAAGTGGATGCTGCAAAAGCATGCCCCCTTCACCGTGCGCCCCACTGCCGACCCTTTCCAGCTGCGCTGGATGCTCAGAATGCTCGCCAACTGTACTCCGACCGCCTATGCCACCAACAAGGGGCGCATGGTGCGTCTGGCCGAATACAGTCGCGACTGTATGAAGCTGCTGCGCGACGAGTTGAGCATCGATTACGAAGGGCGCCAGCTTGGTACCCTGCAACTGTTTCGCAGCCAGTCCCAGCTCGATGCCAGTCAACGCGATATCGAGGTGCTGGAGGAGTATGGCGTCCCTTACCAGTCGCTGGATGCCAGCGGCTGCGAAGCGGCAGAGCCTGCGCTGGCGCGGGTGCGTGGCAAAATCGTCGGCGGCTTGCGTCTGCCCGGCGACGAGACCGGCGACTGCTTCCGCTTCACCAAGGCCCTTGCCCTTGAAACCGAGAAGCTCGGGGTCAAGTTCGTCTTCAACTGCGACATCGACGAGATAGAGCAAGCCCGGGGCCGTGCCGTGGCGGTGCGCACCAGTGAACATCGCTACCGGGCTGATGCCATTGTCTGCGCGCTGGGCAGCTATAGCACCGGTTTCCTGCGCCCGCTGCTGCGCCCGCTCGGGCTGGAGCTGCCGGTCTATCCGGTCAAGGGCTACTCCCTCACCCTGCCGATGATCAACGCCGAGGCCGCGCCGCGCAGCACCGTGCTCGACGAGACCTACAAGGTGGCCATCACCCGCTTTGACGAGCGGATCCGGGTCGGCGGCATGGCGGAGCTGTCGGGCTACAATCTTGCCCTCAACCCGAGGCGTCACGACACTCTGGCGATGGTGGTGGGGGATCTCTTTCCCGAAGGGGGCGATATCAGTCAGGCCGAGTTCTGGACCGGCCTGCGACCCATGACACCGGACGGCACCCCGCTGGTAGGGCCCAGCCCCATTCCCGGTCTCTGGCTCAATACCGGCCACGGCACGCTGGGCTGGACCATGGCGGCCGGTTCAGGTCAGCTGTTGTGCGATCTTATCAGCGGCAGCGAACCCGCCATCAGCGATGAGGGGTTGACCCTGGCCCGTTACGGCTAAGCGCCCACGCTGTCGGGCTGTTTCCCCCCTTTTATTGACAGGCCACCGCTATAAGCGGTGGCCTTTTCATCGTTACTGGGCCCCGTTTTGTCCCTCGCTCCGCCGTTGCCGCTTATTGCAGCGAATGGCACAGAATATTGCGCAATTCGACTTGCGCAAGCCGCCACAATCCGTAATGTGGATAGACGCATTTTTCGCAGCGCATATTTTTTAAATGGCTTGTAAAGACCTTGTAAATGGCCTTCGCCAGCAGGGACGCAGGCGTGCAACACCCCTTTCATTAGCAGCAATCCAGGGTAGGACATTATGAAAAAAGTAGGTTTAGTCGGTTGGCGTGGCATGGTGGGATCGGTTCTGATGAGCCGGATGCAGGAAGAGCAGGATTTCGCCCATATTCAACCCACCTTCTTCACCACCTCCCAGGCCGGTGAGGCCGCCCCCAACTTCGGCGTCGATGCCGGTACTCTGCAAGACGCCTTCGATATCGAGGCGCTGGCCAGGCAGGATATCATCATCACCGCGCAAGGCGGCGACTACACCAAGGATGTCTATCCGCGCCTGAAAGCCGCCGGCTGGCAGGGTTACTGGATTGACGCCGCCTCCGCTCTGCGGATGGAGAAGGACGCCGTCATCATTCTGGATCCGGTCAACGGCGACGTCATCGAGCATGCCCTGAACAACGGCATCAAGACCTTCGTCGGCGGCAACTGCACCGTCAGCCTGATGCTGCTGGCCCTCGGCGGCCTGTTCAAGGCCGATCTGGTGGAGTGGGTCAGCGTGGCCACCTATCAGGCCGCCTCCGGTGGCGGTGCCCGCCATATGCGCGAGCTGGTGACCCAGATGGGGATGCTGCGTGACGAAGTGGCGGTCGAGCTGGCCGATCCTGCCTCCGCCATCCTCGACATCGAGCGCAAGATCACCGAGAAGACCCGCTCCGGCACCCTGCCGGTGGACAACTTCGGCGTGCCGCTGGCCGGTGGCCTCATCCCCTGGATCGACACCAAGCTCGACAACGGCCAGAGCCGCGAAGAGTGGAAAGGTCAGGCCGAGACCAACAAGATTTTGGGTATCGAAAACGCCGTCATTCCGGTGGATGGTCTCTGTGTGCGGATCGGCGCCCTGCGCTGCCACAGTCAGGCGTTCACCATCAAGCTGAAAAAGGATGTGCCGCTGGCGGAAGTAGAAGCCCTGCTGGCTGCCCACAACGACTGGGTGAAAGTGATCCCCAACGATCGCGACATCACCGCCCGCGAGCTGACCCCGGCCGCCGTCACCGGCACCCTCAGCATTCCGGTGGGCCGTCTGCGCAAGCTCAATATGGGCCCGGAGTATCTGGCTGCCTTTACCGTGGGTGACCAGCTGCTGTGGGGCGCCGCCGAGCCGCTGCGCCGCATGCTGCGTATCCTGCTGGCGCGCTAATCCGCCACAGAAGCAGATGCAAAAAGGGCAGGGAGTCACACTCCCCGCCCTTTTTATTGGCTGTTTTTATAAGCCCTTTAGCAGGCTGTCACTCTTGTTGTCACTTAAGCAGGATACGCTGGCAGCCGCTGTAGATCTCGGCCCGCCCGGGGCGGCAAAAGCCCACCAGGGTGAGCCCGGTCTGCTCGGCCCGCTCGACCGCGAGCTCTGTGGCAGCCGAGATGGCGAGCAAGATCTCGACCCCGGCGCTGGCGCACTTTTGCACCATCTCGAAACTGGCGCGGCTGGTCACCAGAATGGCACCGTCACGGCGGCCAGTGCGGCACAGATGGCCTACCAGCTTGTCCAGCGCAATATGGCGTCCCACATCCTCGCGAATGGCGAGAATATTGCCCTCACCATCCAGATGCACTGCCGCATGGGTGGCGCCGGTACGCTGACCCAGCAGCTGGAGCGGGCGCAGCGCGCTCAGCACCTTGTCGATATGCCCTACCGCCAGACGCTGACTGTCGGGCAAGCTTGCTTGGGTGCGGATCACCTGCTCCAGACTCTCGCTGCCGCAGATGCCGCAACCGGTGCGCCCCGCCATGGTGCGCCGCTTCTCTTTGAGGCGATGGACGCAGCGGTTGGCCAGAGTGATATGCAGCTCAATCCCCTGACAGCCGTCAATCTGCTCGATGTCGTGGATATCGAGCAGGCTGTCGATGATCCCCTCGGATAGCGAAAAACCGATAGCGAAATCCTCCAGATCGGAGGCCGAGCACATCATCACGCTGTGGGCGATACCGTTATAGACCAGCGCCACCGGCGTTTCGGAGGGGAGCTCCATCTCGCTGTCGCAGGTCAAGGTATCGGCGCGGTAGTGCACCACCTCGCGATGGATAGCGCAGCGGGATAATTCGCTAAGCTCGCCCCGCACCTCAAGCTCTATGGCCTCTCTCATGGTACGACCCCGTCAATGATCTCGGGATCCCGGGCCGAGATGCCGAGCCGCTTCATTTTGGAGAGCAAGGTAGTGCGCTTCATGCCGAGGCGGTTGGCCGCTCCCCGCTCGCCGGCCACGATGCCGTTGCAGTCGCGCAGGGCGGCGATGATCGCCTCGCGCTCATCCTCCGGCCCCTCGGCAAAGAGCGGCGTGGCGGGCTCGTCGTAAACCAGCGTCTCAATCTTGTGGTAGCCCTTGAGCGGCATCAGCTCCTCCGGCGAGAGGTTGAGCACATGACCGCGGGTCATCACCACGGCGCGCTCGATGACGTTCTCCAGTTCGCGGATATTGCCGTACCACGGCAGCGACACCAGCATCTTCATGGCATCGGCGGGGATGGCGGTGATGGTGCGGCGCATCCGCTTGGCGATCTTCTTGATAAAGAAATTGACCAGCAGCGGAATATCCTCGCGCCGCTCGCGCAGGGGCGGCAGCTCGATTGGAAAGACGTTGAGCCGGTAGTAGAGGTCACTGCGAAAGCGCTTGTTCTTGACCATGGAGAGCAGATCGCAGTTGGTAGCTGCCACCAGCCGTACATCCACCGCGATGGGGTTGCTGTTGCCGACCCGCTCCAGCTCGTGCTCCTGCAATACCCGCAACAGTTTGGGCTGCAAATCCAGCGGCATATCCCCCACTTCGTCGAGGAACAGGGTCCCCTTGTGGGCCCGCTCGAAGCGGCCGATGCGCTGGGTCAGGGCGCCGGTAAAGGCCCCCTTCTCATGGCCAAACAGATCGCTCTCGATAAGGCCGGTCGGGATGGCGGCGCAGTTCACCTTCACCATCTCGTGATCGTGGCGGGCACTCAGGGCGTGAATGGCCTGGGCGATCAGCTCCTTGCCGGTGCCGGTCTCGCCGAGGATCAGCACGGTGCTGTCGCTCTCGGCCACCAGCCGCACCTTCTCCAGCACGTTCGCCATCACTGCGCTCTGGTAGATGATGTGGGGGAACTCCCCCTGCATCTGCGGCTCGTTGATGCGAATGGTCTTCTCTTTTGCGCCGTTGGTGTTGGAGATCTCCTGCTGCGCCTGCACGTTGTTCATGGCAATGGCCGTGCGCGCCGCCACCTGCTCCAGCAGGGAGATGTCGATATCGGCGAAGAAGTTGGCCTCTGGGTGAGAGAGGATCAGTACCCCCAGCAGATTGCCCTGATAGCGCAGCGGCAAAATACAGGAGCTGTCGGCATCGGGGGGCAGGATCTGGGAGGTAAAGCGGCAGCTCGACTGGCAGCCGTGGCCCTGCTCGCGGTAAACGAAGAAGGGCTCGCTGTGGCGCAGCGCCCCCTGCAGGCAGTTCTTCTCAAAACACGAATGATCGATGATCCCCGGCTGCTCGCTCTGCTGCTGGTTGACCAGATAGCTCTTGAAGCTGTCCGAGGTGGCGTTGTACTCGGCCAGACAGAGGCTGCTGATGCCAAAGTGGTGGTGCAGGATGGCAAACAGGCTCTTGGGCAGCTCGGCGATGCGCACCAGCTTGATCACCGCATTGGTCACATCCACCAGAATTTTGCAGCTGTCGCGCTCAAGGCGCAGGGAGTTGGCCTGCTCCAGAGTGCGCTCCTTGTCCTGCACGTTCTCCAGCGCAATGGCGATGATGGCGGCCAGCTGGGTCAGCTTGGCCAACGTCTCCATGGTGAAGCTGTCGAGGCGGGTATTGATGAACTCGACCCCGCCCAGATGGCTGCGGGCGGTGGTGATGGGGAGCTGGCAGTAGGAGCGCAGCCCCTCATAAATCCCTTCGGCATCAAGGGGGGCACAGCGGTTGGCAAAACGGGCGGCAGGCAGGATGATCGCCTGCTCGGTGCCATCAGTGGGAGCGTGCAGGTCTGCCTTGCGGCAGACAAGGTGCTTTGGGCCGCTCTCTCCCATATAACAGAAAGTGGCCTCCTCGCCGGAGCCCCGGTTGAGGATCAGGTTGACCCGGGTTACGCCGCCAAAGCCGGCATCTATCTTGTTGAGTTTGTGGATAAAGTCATCGAGCGTCACGGCCGACAGGAGGGATTTGGAGAGCAGGAGGAAACCGTCGTCCCAGATGGGAGAGATCTCGTCCAGGGGGATGGCACTCACAGTAAGCATTGCGGCCTCACGTTATATCAATTTCAGTCACCAGTCAGGCTGTCCATGCCATCGCATCGCGACACAAGCGTTTCACCAGAATTAATAGCCGCAGCGCACTATCCACGCTGCCAAAAGGAAGGCGGTGACGACACTTGTCGCATGTTGCAATTCCACCGTTGTTATTAACGAACGATAACAAAAAATAACATTGTCATCGGGTGATTATTATTGGAATGGCGACTCATCATAGATGAGCTCAAATTTCATTACAATCCGATTTAATATATCTGGTTGCCATATTCAGGCAATAATTACATCGCGGATTGAATAATGGATTGGTGGCCGCACAAGGGGCCATTGTCAACTGTCAGATCTCGCTGTTGCCTCCCCTTTGCTATGCAATAAAGGCATCATTCGAAACACGAGCCGGTGGCCACTCACGAGGTGACAAGGCGGGTGTGGCAGCACTTCAAACCGCCCAGAATAAAGAGCGCGGAGAAGCCCTGAAAGGCGAGCAGCAGCCAGCTGGCGTTGTCGGCAAGCTCAACCGAGACGCACTGGTGAGTGAGGTAGACCAGCAGGGTGATCACCCCCAGCAGCAGACAGTTGATCAAGGTGGTGGAGATAAACCCGATCAGCCAGGCACTGGAAATACTCAAGGCGGAAAATACGCTGCCCATGGCGAGCCGCGCTGCCATAAAACAGCCGAAAAAACCGAAGCCGAGCAGAAATATCATCTCGTCGCGCCAAATATAGCAACCTATTCCCAGCAATATCGCCGCCAGATAGGTGCCAATATAGAAAATTCCGAATAAGCGACCAATTTCATGTTGCATCATTTATCCCCTGTTTTTGGGTAATAAAAGGGTGCCCGACTCGATAAATCCGAGTCGGGTTCCCTTATTTGTGCAGAACGTCCTTTTTTAGGGCGGGTCAGCCTTTGGCTGCGCTGCGCAATTTCGCCTTGAGCGCGCTGTATTCAGTCTGGACGTACACTTCCGCCTCAGGCTGATTGTCGATGCGCTCGATCTTCACCGCGCAGTACTTGTACTCCGGCGTGTGGGAGACGGGATCGACGTGCTCGATGGTGAGCTCGTTACAGGCCCCGATCCACCACTGGTAGGTCATGTAGACCACCCCGGCGTTGACCCGGTCGTTGTAGTTGGCCCGGGTGATCACCTTGCCACGGCGCGACGAGATCCAGACCAGCGCCTGATCCTTCACCCCAAGCTTTTTGGCATCGCTCGGGTGGATCTGCACATAGCCCGGCTCATCGGCCAGGGTTTGCAGCGCCGAGCAGTTGCCGG
>NZ_CAWNWX010000048.1:0-3406 GCF_963878195.1 Aeromonas sp. HMWF016 | reverse complement strand
GTAGTGACCCACCTCGCGCACGGTGGAGAGCACCAGCGGGTACTCCGCACAGGGCTGCTCCAGCGGCGGCCGCCACTCGGAGGCAATCAGCTGACCCTTGCCGCTCGGGGTAGTGAACACATTCCCCTCGAACAGGGTACTGGTGCCCGGGTGATCCTCGGTCGGACAGGGCCACTGCACGCTCTTGAGATCGGCCATCTTGTCGTAGCTGACCCCGGCGTAGAGCGGGCAGAGCGCACGCATCTCGTCCCAGATCTCTTCGGTGTTGTGGTACTCCATGGGATAACCCATGGCGGTCGCCATCAACGAGAAGATGGCCCAGTCCGGCTTCACGTTCTCAGGGGGCGTCACCGCCTTGTAGAAACGCTGGAAGCCGCGATCCGCCGAGCTGTAGACCCCTTCATGCTCGCCCCAACTGGTGGCGGGCAGAATGACGTCGGCCATCTCGGCGGTCTGGGTCATGAAGATATCCTGCACGATCACCAGCTCCATCCCCGCCAGAGTGCGACGGAACTGACCGAGATCTGCCTCGGTCTGGGCCGGATCTTCACCGAAGATGTAGAAGGCCTTGCACTTGCCCTCCTCCACCTTGTGGCCAAGCTCGGTCAGGCGGTATCCCGGTTTCTGGGAGAGCGACTCCACGCCCCACGCCTTGGCAAACTTGGCGCTGATGGCGGGATCGGCCACCGACTGATATCCCGGGAACTGGTGGGGCAGCATCCCCATATCACAGGTGCCCTGCACGTTGTTCTGACCACGTACCGGCCCGCAGCCGGTGCCGCGGCGACCAAAGTTGCCGGTCAGCAGCGCCAGACCCGCCAGCCCCTTGACCACGTCCACTGCCTGACCGTACTGGGTCACCCCCATGCCCCACAGGATCATGGAAGCAGGCGACTCGGCATAGGTGCGAATGGCGGCGCGGATATCGGCGGCTTTGAGGCCGGTGATCCCCTCGACATATTCCGGAGTGTACTTGGCCACCGTCGCCTTGAAGGTCTCGAACCCTTCGGTGTAGTTGGCGACAAAGGCCTTGTTGTAGAGCCCTTCGTTAATCAACACGTTGGCGAAAGCGTTAACCAGCGCCATGTTGGAACCGTTTTTGAGCGGCAGCCACTGATCGGCGATACGGGCGGTCTCCACCATGCGGGGATCACACACAATCACCTTGGCCCCGTTTGCCTTCGCCTTGAGGATATGGCGGGCGACGATGGGGTGAGAGTCAGCAGCGTTGTAACCAAACACCAGCAGGCACTTGGTCTCTTGAATTTCGGGAATGGCGTTGCTCATGGCGCCGTTGCCTACAGTTGTCTCCAGACCGGAGACTGAGGGTGCGTGTCACACCCTCGCGCAGTGATCGACGTTGTTCGTCCCAATCACCGCACGGGCAAATTTCTGCATCACATAGTTGGCTTCATTGCCCGGGCCACGGGCAGAGCCGGTGGTCATGATGGCGTCCGGGCCATATTTTGCCTTGATGGCAGAGAGACGGCTGCTGGCGAACTCGATCGCTTCATCCCAGGAGACCGCTTCGAACTTGCCACCGCGCTCGCGGCGGATCATCGGGCTCTTGAGACGGGGGGTCAGCAGGTTGGTGTCGTTCAAGAAATCCCAACCGTAATAGCCTTTGAGGCAGAGCTGCCCCTCGTTGGTCCGGCCGTTGGCGCCTTCGGCCCCCACCACCTTGTCGTTTTCAACCAGCAGGTTGATTTTGCAACCGGTGCCGCAATAGGGGCACACGGTAATGACTTTTTTCATGACTCACACTCTTGTTTGTTAACGAAAAACGGCTCGGCAAGCCCGCTCACACCCGCGCCGGCATCGCCAGCAGTGCCTCGGCACTGGCCAGCTGCTTCTGCCGGTTCAGGGTTTCAAGATGCTCCGGCGTGACCAGCCGCAGCGCCTGGGTCGGACACACCTCGACACAGGCCGGGCCCGCCTCACGGTGACGGCAGAGATCGCACTTGAGCGCCTGCGCCTTGGTCTGCGGACGCTTGAAGAGCGAATCGGCAGCCGGAGGCACCTCTTTGAGCACCACCGCCATGGCGCCGTAAGGACAGGCCACCACGCAGGACTTGCAGCCGATGCAGCGCTCCTGCAACACCTTGACGCAACCATCCTCGCTGACGATGGCATTGTTCGGGCAGGCCATGGCGCACGGCTTGTCTTCACACTGGCGGCAGAGCACCGGCGTGGTCACCTTGCTGCCCACGATCACCTTCAGGCGCGGCTGAAAGTAGCTGTCCTTGGAGACCAGATGTCCATCCTCGATGGCAAGATGCAGGCCGCCCTCCCGCTCAAGGGTCCCGCTGCAAGACCCTGACTGGTGTGAAACGGCGCAGGCCACCTCACAGGTACGACACCCAATACAGAGACTGGGATCTGCAATCACGAAGCTGTTCATAGAGAGGGATCCTAAATGGTTCGTTACACCGGGCCGCCCGCCGACAGGCAAAGAGGCGGCCAGCCCCCCACAAAGCATTTATCAGACCAAAACGGGCCAAGGGCGCGATAAAAATTCACAAGCAACTGAAAATAAAGAAGTAATTAGAAAGAATAACGTGCTGATTGCCACCCCTTACGAGGGTGACGACGGGGTGGGAAGTGTGATCGACACGACAAAAGTGACGAGCTCGACACCGGCTGACCAACCCCTGCCCCAGTCGTGTGACAGAGACGTTCAAAGGAGTTTGCAGCCAGGAACGGCCGTCCCAAACCGGGCAAGCGGAGGAACGACATCCGGGGAGAAAAGCCATAGCAAGGGCCAAAAATGGGCTGTACAGCACGCCAAAGCCGCTTGGGGCGATGGCAAGTTGTTTGGTTTTGCTATCTATCCGGCAGGATATCATCAAGCAAAACCGAACAAAAATGAGCCGATTATTGACTGATTTGTTGAGCCAGAGCCGGTTTTAGGCCCCTGCCCCTTCAGTTTTCTATCCCTCCGGTTAATATGTGCCAGTTGGCAACCAGCTCCGTTGGGGTCGTTTTTATGAAGATAGGAAATAAATAGGACAGATTAAAAAAGCAAAATGAACCTCTGACATCTAGGAAGTAAGTGAGGATAGCAAAATAGACTCCCTAGCCATATAAATAATCTTTGAACCTGACATATATAAATATGGAGATAATCAGTGAAACTATATAAGCAGGACGATGGCTTTCTGGAACACATGGTTAAGATATCAACGATCCTAAGTTTAGGCTTTGGTGTCTGGGCATATTTCAGCACTATTCACCCTGTATTTGAGAAAGAAAAAGAGTTACAACAAGCAAAAATTGAAAATCAATCTCTTATCTCTACAAAAAATGAATTAACCAACCAAATAAAAAACTTAAACGGTAAGATTATCGAGCATCAAAAATCGATTTCTTCGCTGAATGTTCAAGAATCTAAACTTAGCTTATTGAT
>NZ_CAWNWX010000047.1:23020-37467 GCF_963878195.1 Aeromonas sp. HMWF016 | reverse complement strand
ACATCATATATAACGTCAAAATTAACATGTTCATTCATGTCCAAATCAAAGAAACGATATATATAAAAATCTTTCACCGATGGGTGTGCAGACCTTTTTATATCGCTTTTATGGGTGTTTTTTGATGTGAGATATATCTCATCATCATTAAAATAACCATTTACGTAAAATAACACATACTTTAAAAATTGATTATTATCTAGCAGCCCAAACTTATCAGAGAGATTTGTTTGCTCTGGTTGTTCTTTCAAATTGTTTAATGATGATTGCGTTATAATAGACCAAATAGATAATCCACAGAGCTTGTCTATTTCATTAACTAATTGTATGGCTTCATCAATGTCCCCTGAAAGTATTTTTTCTGATATTATCTTTCTCTTTGATAAAAAAAACTTTATTTTTGTTGAGTGGTGTTCAATTAATGCTATACACCAAGCTAAGTTTTGACTTGCATCTGCCCTTGGTGACTTTCTTACGTACATTTCATTTATTGGTTTGTTGCATGTCAAGGCAATTGCATTTGAAAAATGATGGCTCTGGCTAATCTCTCTGAAATTTTGATATATTTCTTTAGGTGTTAATGTCTCGAATATTTGTTGTGCTACAATGTGGCTATTACGTCCTGATTTAAGAATTTTAGTTAATACAGAACTGTCTTTTCGCTTTCTACTTCGAGTTTTATTCATGTCTATTCCTGAAAATTAACTTCCTTGTTTGAGGACGTTAGTTAGATAATTGATATTCAATAGCGCGTTCGAGAAATAAGGTGGTTATAACTGTAATGCATTCACTATCGGACATTCTATGTAAGACCTTTCCCGATAGATACCTGTGCCGCTTGCCGTTGTACCCGCCATGATTTTTTCACCTATGCAACCATGTCGATGATGTCTGTTGCATAGGTGCGACAATCTGCTCTCTTCATGGGGTGGGCGAGGGGTTGGCTGTGAGCTAACAACCCGCCCGATCTTTGCCCCGAATAGGCTGGGGAGTGTTACTGCGGTGCAATGCGCTGCGCTTGGTGCACCCTACGTCTGTTTACCGGCCTCGGCGCTGCGGGCTGGGTGTTGCCCCCTGTTGTTCGCCGAGGTGAGGGCACAAGGTCAGGAGCGCCGTCATGGACGACGGCGCAGACGCAGGCGGTACAGGGATGTACCGTCTGCGTCGATCCGCCAGACCTTTTGCCTGAACCGAGGGAACCCGACACAGGAGGGCGAACAAGTGGGGGTGGCTGCTCGATTGGTGACTTTTCTTTGGCCACGCAAAGAAAAGTCACTCGCCAAGCCGCGCAGCGGCGGCGAAACCTAGTCGAGGACGGAGTCCTCGTGTCCTGCATGGCGAAGCCATGCCCATCAGGCTAGCGACCCCTCACCCTAGCCCTCTCCCGCAAGGGGAGAGGGGACGGTGACCGCGGACGATTACGCTGCGCTAATCGACCCTACCAATTGATCCCAATTCTCACCCGTATGGGGAGGGGAACGGTTACCTTGGTGCAATGCGCTGCGCTTATTGCACCCTACCGCTCTCCCGCAAGGGGAGAGGGGACGTTTACCCTGGCGCAGGGGCGGGAGACCGGCTGGTCTCCGCCAAAGACGCTACCGCCCCTGACTGTCGCTGCCACATTGCGCCGTTGACCTTGGTTTGGGAAAAGGGGCCAACAGGCGCCACCAAATATCTTACGGATTCATTGAGCGCTTAACTATGGCGGCCATCACGCAACTATCAGAAACCAGAGGTTTTTTTGCGCTGGCACAAGCTTTTGTTAATTACTGATTGATTAATTGCAGGGTGAACCTTGTGCGGTTGGTCGCCTTGGGTAATCCGTCGCTATCACCTTGATTCAAAACGGCGATCACAGACTTTTTGCGCCGTATGCCTAGACTGGGTTGGCCGCGGTCGCTGGCCGCCGCCTCTGGATCAGCAGACAGGGTATAACTGAGCTGGCTCACCCCTATGTGTCACTGATGGAGGAGTCGGCCATGTCCGCTACCCGTATCTGGATTAAAAACCCCCTTGCCACCTTTACCCACGAAACGGTCGATGGCCGCGGCGGGCTGGTGATTGAAAACGGCCTGATAAGCGAAGTGCTGGCGGCGGGCCAGCAGCCTGCCCGGCCGTGTGATCAGCTGTTCGATGCCCGCGACCATGTGGTGCTGCCGGGCCTTATCAATACCCACCACCACTTCTACCAGACCCTGACCCGTGCCTGGGGGCCGGTGGTCAATCAGCCGCTCTTTCCCTGGCTCAAGACCCTCTATCCGGTCTGGGCCAGATTGACGCCGGATGCGCTGGCGCTGGCGAGCAAGGTGGCGATGGCGGAGCTGCTGCTCTCGGGCTGCACCACGGCGGCCGATCACCACTACCTCTTCCCGCGCGGGATGGAGGAGTCCATCGATATTCAGGTGGCGGCGGTGCGTGAGCTGGGGATGCGCGCCATGCTGACCCGTGGCTCCATGAGCCTTGGCGAAGATGAGGGGGGCTTGCCGCCGCGCCACACGGTGCAGGGGCAGCAACAGATCCTCGATGACAGCTTGCGGCTGGTGCGCCAGTACCACGAGCGCGGCGCCGGGGCGCAGATCCAGATTGCGCTGGCCCCATGCTCCCCCTTCTCGGTGACCGAGGAGATCATGGTGGAGAGCGCCAGACTCGCGGCCGAGCTCGATGTGCGGCTGCACACCCATCTGGCGGAGACGCTGGATGAGGAGGCGTTCTGCCTTGCACGCTTTGGCCTGCGCACCGTCGATTATCTGGAGAAGGTGGGCTGGCTTGGCGATCGCACCTGGCTGGCTCACGGCATTCATTTTAATCCGGGCGAGATTGCGCGGCTGGGGGCCGCGGGCACCGGGGTGTGCCACTGTCCGGTCTCCAATATGCGGCTCGCCTCCGGCATCTGCCCGACCCTGGATCTGGAGGCGGCAGGTGCGCCGGTGGGACTCGGGGTGGATGGCTCGGCCTCCAACGATGCCTCGAACCTGATGCAAGAAGCCCGTCAGGCGCTCTATCTGCAGCGGTTGCGCTACGGCGCCGAGCGCATCACCCCGCGCAAGGTGCTGGAGTGGGCGACCGTAGGCTCGGCCCGGCTGCTCGGGCGCGGCGATCTCGGTGAGCTGCTGCCCGGCAAGCAGGCGGATCTGGCGCTGTTCAAGCTCGATGATCTGCGCTTTAGCGGCAGTCACGACCCCATCGCGGCGCTGATATTGTGCGGCGCCGAGCGGGCCGATCGGGTGATGGTGGGCGGCAAGTGGCGGGTGGTGGATGGCGCCATCGAGGGGCTGGATATCGAGGGGCTCATCGCCCGTCACAAGGTGGCGGCCGCGGCGCTGGTGCGCGGCTAGGGGAGAGCAAACGGCAAAAAGAGAAGGGGCTCGCGGTGGGCCCCTTGTTGTTGGTGTTTGGCGCTGCGCCGCTATTTGGCGGCGGGAGCGGGGAAGTATTTGTTGTGCAGCAGCGGGTATTCGCTGCCTGCCAGCACCTGGGTCAAGCCGTTCTGGAACTCCTTGACCAGATCGTCACTCACCGGATGGCTGAAGGCGTAGCAGAACTGCTCGGAACTCAGCTGCCACTGCTCCTTGAACTTGGCGGGGTCGAGCTGTTGCTCAAGGATCTGCTGCTCCATGGTGGTCTTGTTGGTGGAAACCATATCCACCCGGCCGGAGGTGAGCATCTTGAGCGCCTGGGAGAGGCGGTTGGCGGCGATGATCTTGGTCTCGTCAAAGCCGTTGTTGAGCAGCAGCTGCTCGCCCACATCGGCCCTCACCGCCCCGATATTGAACGCCTTGGCATCGTCGAGCTTGGTGATGTTGATCTTGTGCTCGGCCAACCCGACCAGCACGATTTCGGCGTAACCGATGGGGCAGGCCCACTTGAACAGGGGGTCGCGCGCCTGGGTGCGGGCGGTGGAGAAGAGTACCGCGTTGGGTTTTTGGGTCAGCAGGTAGTAGCCACGGGCCCAGGGCATGATGGTGACGGGCTGCTCCGGGGTGTTGGTCTTCTGCCATATCAGCTTGAGCAGCTCGACCGCAAAGCCGGTCGGTTTGCCCGCTTCGTCGGCGTAGTTATAGGGTTTGTAATCTTCGGTCAGGTAGTGAAGCTTGGCCAGCTCGGGGCTTGCGTGGGCGAAGGAACTAACAAGCAGTGCGGCCAATCCAATCCATGGTTTCATTTTTTCCATCCTGCTCAAGGGAATATCTATGCTCAATTGTGACCAAGCCGACCGGTTTCGCCAAGGTTGAGCGGTCAGGTTCTTCAATAATAGCGAGGGATGCCGTTGGCATCCCTCGTCTGTTTCTTACTCTCCCCCAGCTCGTCAGCGAATGGGCAGGTATTTTGCCTGCAGCTTCAAAAACTCCTGCGAGGCGAGGGCGCGGGTAAGGCCGCTCTGGAACAGCTTGATCTCCTTGTCATCCACCTGACGGCTGAAGGCGTAGCAGAGCTGCTCGGCGCTCAGCACCATGGCGACGTTGAAGTCGTCGCTGTTGAGCTTCATCTCACGCAGGGCGTCATAACCGGCCAGCTTGCTGGTGGCGAGCAGGTCGGCGCGGCCGGAGGTGAGCATCTTGACCGCCTGATTGAGGCGGTTGGCGGGGATGATGTTGTTGTCATCCATGCCGTTGTTGAGCAGCAACTGCTCGGCGGCATCGGAGCGTACCGCGCTTATCCGGTACTTGCTCATCTCATCGACGGAGGTGAGGGTGATGTTTTGCGCCTTGCGCCCCAGCAGGATGTACTCCGAGTAGCCGATGGGGCAGACCCACTTGAAGAGATCTTCCCGCGCCTGGGTACGGGCGGTGGAGAATAGCACCACGTTGGGTTTCTGGGTCAGCAGGTAGTAGCCGCGGGCCCACGGCAGGATGCGAATTGGCTGGGGGGTCACCCCGCTGTTCTTCCACACCATCTGCAGCAGTTCAACCGCAAGGCCGGTGGGCTGGCCCTGCTCATCGCTGAAGTTGTAGGGGGGATACTCTTCGGTGAAGTATTCGAGTTTGCCCAGATCGGCCCGGGCCATCGAGGCCCAGGGGAGCAATAGCAGCAAGCAGGTGAGCCACATCCTCATGGGGAACATCCTCAGCAGTCAACCGTGCTTTGAGTGTGACCATGAACCGCTCAAATAGCCACTTTGCCCCGTTACCAACGTGACCGGCTTCTCCCAATCGGCTGATAAGCCTCATCGCGCAGCCCCACCAGTAACGTCTTGCCATCAGGCTGCAGGCGAAACTCGCCGTAACGGGCACGGCTCAATGCCTCGCCATCCCCCTCTTCGAAGAAGAAAGCGTCGGGGCCAATCAGCCACTGGCGATCGCTGCGGTGTACCTGCAATAGCCGCTCATCGCTGGCCAGCTGATCCGGCTTGCCATCGGCAACCCAGCTTGCCACCTGATGAGCATCGAGGCGGATCACCAGGGTGTCGCTCTGCTTGTCACGGCCATCGCTGCTGGCCAGCTCGCGGGCGATCTCGTAGTTGAGCCGCATGTAATCTCCCTGCATCAGGGAGCGAGGATCGACCGGGGCTAGCCTTAGCAGCACTACCTCGCCGCTGCTCATGGCGCGCTCGAAACGCCAGACGGTGAGGTTGATGCCCACCAGAATGGCAAGGCCTGTCAGCAACAGACCGAGTTGTCGGGTCACGGGTCTCATGATGCGCTCCTTGCCGAGCAGGTTTTAAGCAGCTGGCGGGCGGCCAGCAACAGGGCGCCCGAGCCCAGTAGCAGCCAGGATTTGGTCATCAGGGTGAGCCCGAGATCGTAGTAGTAGAGGGCGCCATAACCCACCAGCAGCAGGGCGGCGAGGGTCATCAGGCCAAGGCTGCCGGCATAGAAGCCGAGGAGCAGCACCAGCGCGCCTGCCCCGATCCCCGGAATGACGGCGCTGATCAGCACCAGCGGCAACCCGTACCAGAGCGGCAGCTTCAGTTTCACCATCACTGCCAGCAGCAGGGCGGCGCAAAGTAGCGGATTGAGCCAAAGCGGCAGGCGCGACAGCCCCAGCTCGTCGAGCACGCTGCTGCCACCTTCCCACAGCGGTTGGTGCAGGCGACCCAGTACCAGCAGGGATAGGGCGAGCCCCAGGGTGATGGCGTGGTAGAGCTGGTGACGGGCGGGGTCGTGATCGGCGCGCAGCCAGCAGAAGGTGATGGCTGCCATCACCAGCGGCAGGGCCAGCAGTTGCAACCCTAGGCAGGCAAGGGCGAGGGTCAGCAGCAGAGCCGCCGCCACGCTGTGAAACAGCCGCACCAGCCAGTGGTCGAACAGCACCGCGATGGCGAGCGACAGCAGGCAGAGGCCGAACCAAAGCAGGCTCTGGTGGCTGTCGGCCTGATCCAGCAGGCCGTAGAGCAGCCAGGCATCGGCCGCCAGCGCGAGCGCCAGCACGAACTGATCCCAGAGATCGCCGCTCTGGCTGCGGTTGATGGCGTAAGCCACCCCGAGCAGCACGGCGCCCAGCAGCAGGGCGCTGTTGGCCTCGCGGGTCAGCTGCTCGAAGGTCATAAAGAGAAAGAAGAGCAGGAACAGGGCGGCGCTCCACCCCACCAGCCCGAGCAGAAAGCGGCTCGACCAGTGCGGCTGGTTGTTGCGGGGCATCTCCCCTTCCACCAGATTGGCCTGTTGCAGGGTTTGCCAGAGCGTTAGATCACTCATGGGACCTCCGTTGTTGTTGCAGCCAGCGGCTGGCGGCGACCGAGAGGCCGATGGCGATGAGGCTGAGCAGCAGGAAACCGTCCACATCCGGCTTCATCCACTTGCCAAGGGCAGCGAGGATGACGGCAATCAGGCTCAGGCACCCCATGGCGAGCCCGGCGATAAATCTGTGATGCCAGAGCGTGTAGGCGGCAGAGAGCCAGCCCAGCCAGAGCGGCCACACCAGCGGGGAAGCTACATCGAAGAGCGCCAGCAGGGCGAGCAGGGTGGCGCCAAGCCCGGCGGCCAGCCCCGCCAGCCAGCCGGGCATCAGGCGCCAGCGGGCGGGGGCGAGTAGCAGCAAGCCCCAGAGGGCGGCGTTGAGCAGGGTCAGGCACCAGCCCAGCCCCTCTTCGTCAAAGGCGAAGAAGAAGCTGAAGAAGCCGAGCCGCCAGTAGAGCACCAGCGCCAGCTGACCGAGCAGCCAGCCCAGGGTCCAGAGCAGAGGACTCTGGCCAAGGGCGGCCAGCGGCACCAGCATCAGCGCCCAGGTGGCGAACAGCTGCCAGGGATCGGCGCCGGTCTGGTAGGTCTGCCCGACCAGCGCCAGCAAAGCGCCGATATTGAGGGCCACGGCAAAGAGCAGCGCCTGACGCGGCGTATCGCCAAGCGGTTTGCGCCACAGCAGAAGCAGCATGGCGAGCAGCGGCGCTTCCAGCAGGGCGAGGCGGGGCAGTCGTCCCAGCGCTTGCCAGTTGAAGGCGACGAAGAAGATAAGGCCAGCCCCGATGCAGAGGGCACCGAGCCAGAGCAGCAGGCGATCGAACAGCCACTGCCAGCGGGCGTGAGCAGGGGGCAGATCGGCAAGGGTGAGGGCGGCGGACAGCTTCTCTGGCGCCAGTCGTCCCTGTTTCACCCATTCGAGTAGCGTCTCTCTTGATACGTTGTGCATGGGGTGCTCCACGAGGTTTGCCCCATTATGACATGGCAACCCCACTCCCGTGCAGTGGCTGCTTGCGGCTGCGACAACGACTGGTGCCGGAGTGATGGATGCGGGAGCCGGAACGTAAAAAGCCCTCCGAAGAGGGCTTGTGTAGAACCGGTGGCCAGAGTGCCGCTAGACGAAGATAAGGGTGCTGACCCCGAGCCCGACAAAGAGCAGGGCACAGGCGATGCGGATCGCCTTGAGCGGCAGCTTGTCCGCCCCCAGCTTGCCGATCAGCACCACAGGGACGTTGGCCAGCATCATGCCGAGGGTGGTACCGGTTACCACCTGAATCAGGGAGTCATATTTGGCGGCCAGCAGCACGGTGGCAATCTGGGTCTTGTCGCCAATCTCGGCAATAAAGAAGAGCACGAAGGTGGCCATAAAGGGGCCGTACTTGTCGAGGGAGCTCTCCTCGTCATCCATCTTGTCCGGCACCAGGATCCAGATCGCCATGGCGATAAAGGCGGCCGCGACCAGATAGGTCATCACCTTGGGGTCGAGCCAGCGACTGATAAACTCGCCAATCCAGGCTGCACCCGCATGGTTGAGCAGGGTCGCGGCCAGCATGCCGGCGATGATGGGCCAGGGTTTGCGAAAACGGCAGATGAGCAACAGTGCCAACAGCTGGGTTTTATCGCCGATCTCGGCAATCGCAACGCTGAGGGTTGAAGTTAACAAGGCTTCCATAGATATGACCGGGGGACGGAATTGTTATAAACCAAAGACAAGCCGGCGCCATCCGTCCCCGGTATTAGCGCTGGCCCGTCAAAGGTCTTGTCAAATCCATGGATAAACTGGATCACCCTGACCATGGTGAGTTGGCACCAAGTATGTTGATCAGGGTCGCAGACCGGTGCGGATCCGGTATGCGAGACTACTCCCCCTCGATGGGAGCGGGCATTCTAGGGAAAAACCGCATGGGTGACAAGGGGATCAGCCACCCACCAGCTTGACGCTGAAACCGGCCTTCTCCAGCTCGGCCTTGATCAGCTCCCGTTTGTCCCCCTGGATCTCGATAACACCCTCCTTGAGCCCGCCACCGGTGCCGCACTTTTTCTTGAGCAAAGTGGCGATTGCCTTTTGCTGTTCGGCGGGTACGCCGTGGATGGTGATGACCCCGGCGCCCTTGCGCCCCTTGGTCTCGCGGCGCATGCGCACCACGCCGTCGGTGGGGAAGGGGGAGGCAGATTGCGGAGCGCTCTGCTCCTTGATTTGACCGCCATCTGTGCTGTAAACAAGGCGGCTGTTGCTGTCGTGACTCATGAGGTTACTTTACGGGTTAGCTAAGCGGAGTTTGATTTTACTCAAATAAAAGTTGAAGACACAGATTATAATGCCCCAAGTAAAAGCGAATTATTATTGTTTAACTTCAGGAGTCAGTCATGGTACTCACGCAGTTGTCACCTGGACAGAGTGCTCGCATCAAGAATATGAATCAGTTGTCCCGGCCGTTGCGTCGCAAGCTGATGGTGATGGGCTTGTTGCCACAGACTGAAGTCATCTATCTGCGGTCCGCCCCGCTGGGGGATCCGCTCCAGATCCAGTGTCAGGGGATCTGTCTCTCCATGCAAAAGAGTCTGGCCCAGCAAATTGAGGTCGAACCGGTATGAGTTGCTTGTCCACCCGCAAGAGCCCGGTTCAGAAGAAAATAGAGGTAGCGCTGGTATGAATTATTCACTGGTTACGGTCGGCAACCCCAATAGCGGCAAGACCTCCCTGTTCAATGCCCTGACCGGCGCCCGCCAGCAGGTCGGCAACTGGAGCGGGGTCACCGTCGACAAGAAGATGGGCGAATTTTCCGCCGATGGTCACGATTACAAGCTGATGGATTTGCCCGGCATCTACAGCCTCGCCAATCAGGAGGCGAGCCTTGATGAGCAGATCGCCAGCCGTTATGTGCAGGGCCATCAGCCCGACCTGCTGCTCAACGTCATCGACGCCGCCAATCTGGAGCGCTCCCTTTACCTCACGCTGCAACTGCGCGAGCTGGGGCTGCCGATGGTCGTCGTGCTCAACAAGATGGATATCCTGAAAAAGCGCCGCGTCACCATCAATGAAGGGTTGCTCAGTCAGGCTCTAGGCTGTCCCGTGGTGGCCCTCTCGGCCCACAATCGCCAGCAGGTTGCCGCCTTCAAGAGCCAGATCCACGGCTTTATCGGCAAGTCCCAGCAGGCACTGATGCTCGATTACGGCACTGATCTTGAAAAAGATCTGGCAGAGCTTGAGACCCTGCTCGCCCCGCACCACCTCACTACCCGTGGCCGCGCCCTGCGTCTGCTGGAGGAGGATGCCGCGATGCAGGAGACCCTGCTGCCCGGTCAGCAGGCTGCCGCGACCAATGTGGTGACCCGTGCCCATCAGGGGCAGGATATCGATCTGCAGCTGGCGGACATCCGCTATGGCCACATCCATCTGTGGGCCAGCCAGGCGTGCCAGCAGAAGGGCAAACTCACCGTGGCCCAGAGCGAGAAGCTCGACCGGGTACTGCTCAACCGCTGGATCGGCATCCCCTTCTTCCTGTTCGTCATGTACCTGATGTTCATGTTCGCCATCAAGGTGGGCAGCGCCTTTATCGACTTCTTCGACATCATGGGCGGTGCCCTGTTTGTCGATGGGGTTCACCACCTGCTGGGGCTGGTCAACGCTCCCGACTGGATGGGTGCCATTCTGGCCGATGGCTTCGGGGTCGGTTTGCAGACCGTCGCCACCTTTATTCCGGTGATTGGCTGTCTCTATCTCTTCCTCGCGGTGCTGGAGAGCTCCGGCTATCTGGCCCGCGCCGCCTTCGTGGTGGATGCCCTGATGCGCCGTCTCGGCCTGCCGGGCAAGGCGTTCGTCCCCATGCTGATGGGCTTTGGCTGCACAGTTCCTTCGGTGATGGCGACCCGCACCCTCAACTCCGAGCGGGAGCGGTTGATGACCTCCGCCATGGCCCCCTTCATGTCGTGCGGTGCCCGTCTGCCGGTTTACGCCCTGTTTGCGGTGGCCTTCTTCCCGGAATCAGGCCAGAACCTGGTGTTCGGTCTCTACCTCATCGGCATTGTGGTGGCTGTGCTCACCGGACTGTTGCTGCGCAGCACCCTGCTGCCGGGCAAGAGCGACTCCATGCTGATGGAGATGCCGGACTACGAGTGGCCGCGTCCGATCAACGTCGGCATCAAGACTTGGCAGAAGCTCAAGTCCTTCGTCTTTGGCGCCGGTAAAACCATCGTTCTGGTGGTTGCCGTGCTGAGCGTGCTCAATTCGCTGGGGACCGATGGCAGCTTCGGCCATCAGGATCAGGAGAGCTCGGTACTGAGCAAAATCAGCCAAGCCGTGACCCCCGTGCTGCACCCTATCGGCGTGCGCGATGACAACTGGCAGGCCACGGTCGGCATCGTCACCGGCATCTTCGCCAAAGAGGCGGTAGTCGGTACCCTCAACAGCCTCTACGCCGGCGGTGGCGCAGAGGAAGAGAAGGGCGAATTCTCGCTGGTGGCCAGCTTCCACGAAGCGGTGGATGCCGTAGCGACCAATCTGGCCGAGATCAACCCGACCGACCCCATGGGCCTTGCGGTTGGCAATCTCGACGACCAGAAGGCTGCAGCCGAGGAGCAGGAGGTAGATGTCTCCACCTACGGCAACATGCAGACCCACTTCGACGGTGCGGCCGGTGCCTTTGCTTACCTCTTGTTCGTGCTGCTCTACATGCCCTGCGCCGCAGCCATGGGTGCCCTGGTGCGGGAAACCGGCCGCCAGTGGGCGCTCTTTACCGCCGCTTGGTGCAACTACATGGCCTTTATGTGCGCCACCGTCTTCTATCAGCTGGCGACCTTTGCCGCTCACCCCGAACAGAGCCTGTTCTGGGTAGCGAGTTACGGCCTCTCTCTGGTACTGCTCTGGTGGGCCGGTCGCCGTCACGGTGACATAGTGGCCCGCAAGGTGGTGACATTATGATCCTGCGCGAGCTGGGGGATTACCTCGCCGCGCAGCAGAAGGTGAGTCGGCGCGAGCTGGCTCGCCACTTCCACACCTCGGAAGATGCGGTGGAGGCCATGCTCGGCGTCTGGATGCGCAAGGGGCGGGTCATCAAGCGCGAAAGCCGGGTCTGTGGCGGCAGCTGCTGCGGCAAGAGCGAGGAGGTGATGTTCGAGTGGTGTGCTCCGGGCCAGATTGGCATCAAGGTAAGCTAAACAACAGTCAAATATCATCAGGTTAAACTGAACAATAAAAAACGGCAGACCTTGCATCCAAGCAGGGTCTGCCGTTTTTTTTGGGGCACAAACAAGCGGGATCAGGCGCTCTGGCGAGCCTCGCTCAGCAGCGCCAGGGCAGGCTGTTCGTTGCTCGGCATCAGCCGGTAGGCCTTGTGGTGCTTGATGAGGGTGGTTTTCTTGTTGCCCTGACTCAGCAGCAGCCCCTGCTTGCAGGCCGCACTGGCCAGCAGCTGCTCATCGCCACGCACATAGAGGGTGAGGGGCTTGATAAGCTCGCCGCCCTCGATATGGCCTGCATATTCGCTGTGGCTGATCACCAGACTGGCCTGACCGCCCGATTGCAGGCGCAGCTTGGCGTTCACTTCGCTCTCGGTCAGTACCAGCCAGCCCGCCTGTTCCAGCTCTGCCAGCATGTTGGCCAGCTTGCTCCCCAGTTGCAGCGGATTCTCCATGGCACTCTGGTACTGGTTGACGATGCGCTCCAGCAGCCCCTTGAGATCGGCGCCCGCTCCCAGCGTGCGGCCCAGTTGTACCCACCCCTTGAGATCCTCCATCACCAGCCGCGAGAAGCGCTTCTCCTTGAGGGAGTCCGCCATCCAGGTGCAGAGGAAGTGGCTCTCCTGCGCCGGGGTGCGCTTGCCGGCTTTCTGTTCGCCGGTGCGAGCCAGCTCGGCCAGACTCTGGGTGGCCATCTCGAGCAGGGCCTGATTGTAGGTTGATGGGGTCATGGTGCCTCCTCCGGTGGGGCGAGTCGTCATCACAGGGCAAGAGAAAGGCGCCGGTGGCGCCTTCATCTTATCGGTACATCGAGTGGCTGCTTACTTGGGCTGGCGCGGCTTCTTGGCGGCGGCCAGACGCTTGAGGCGTTGCCCCTGCAGTTTGGCTTCGGCCATCGACTGGGCTGCGGCGTTGTCGTCGCGACGGGCACGACCGCCAAAGCGGCGACGCTCTTCGAGCTGCTTGATCAGCATCTCGCGGCTGCTCACCTCGTATCCCGGCACCATGATGCGGCGCAGCTTCTGGCCGATCAGCTTCTCGATCTCGAGCAGGGTGCGCTCCTCCTCGCGGCTGACGAAGGAGATGGCCTGACCGCGCTTGCCGGCACGACCGGTACGGCCGATACGGTGGACATAGTCCTCGGCGAGGAAGGGGAGGTCATAGTTGACCACGTACTCCAGATCCGGGATATCCAGACCGCGGGCGGCCACTTCGGTGGCGACCAGCACCCGAACCTTGCCCTCTATAAAGTCGCGCAGGGCGCGGCGACGGCTGCCCTGAGCCTTGTCGCCATGCACCACGGCCGACTTGATGCCGTCAAGGTTCAGTTCCTCGACCAGCTCGTCGCAGCTCTCGCGGGTACTGGCAAAGACCAGCACCTGTTGCCAGTTCTGCTTGCCGATGAGCTCGGAGAGCAGCTCGCGCTTGCGCTTCTGCTCGACCGGATAGACCACCTGACTCACAGTGTCGGCGGTGGTGTTCTGCTTGTTGACGCTCACCACTTGCGGCTTGTCGAGCATCACATTGGCGAGCTTCTTCACCCCTTCGGAGAAGGTGGCGGAGAAGAGCAGGTTCTGGCGGCCCTTGTTGGCTGCTTGCAGGATCTGCTGCACATCGGCGCTAAAGCCCATGTCGAGCATGCGATCCGCTTCATCCAGAACCAGACACTCCACGGTGGAGAGGCTGAGGTTGCAGGCGGTGAGGTGTTCGACCAGACGGCCCGGAGTGGCCACGATGATGTGAGCGCCCGCTTTGAGCTTCTTGGCCTGCACATCCTGCTTGCCGCCACCCACCAGAGTGATGACGCCAAGATCCAGATAACGGGCAAACGCCTTGATGTTGTCGGCGATCTGGGCTGCCAGCTCGCGGGTCGGGGTGAGGATCAGCACCCGAGTGCTGGAGGGGGCTGCTGCGGCAGGGGTATCGACCAGACGCTGCAGGATGGGCAGGGCGAATGCGGCGGTTTTGCCGGTGCCGGTCTGGGCGCTGGCCAGCACGTCGCGGCCACGGCGAATGGCCGGGATCGCCTGCTGCTGCACAGGGGTCATCTCCTGATAACCGCACTCCGAGACGGCGCGCAAAATCTCGGGGGCAAAATCGAATGCTTCAAATCTCATATCGGTTTCCTGTGATCCAGCTGGATTGTGTTCGGCTTGACAAGCCGGCATGGGCGAACGGTCGCGGATTGCCACTGGTGGCCGCCCCTGATACAGCATCAGCGCAGCCTGAAAATGGCGGGCGCGAAGTGTAACAGATAGACGCAGCAAATTCTGCCTCAATTGGCCAGAGTTTTTTATCGGTTTTTTTAACCGGCGCAAGGTTTTGGCCGCCGCCATTTGACTCCAAAAATGCCAGCCGTAAGGATAGTGGCTATTGATAGTCATGAAAGGATAGGGCGATGACCGGGTGCGAGAGCGGTTTGCCACAGCAGGCGGCGAGGGCCAATACCCCCCTTGACCGTCTGAAGCAGGCGCTGGAGCAGTTTGGCGAGCAGCACGACCAGGCGCAGACAGAGCGTGCCGACAAGATGCTCAACATTACCCGCGATACCGGCGAGCTGCTGGCGGTACTGGTGCAGACGCGCGGGGCGCAGGCGGTGCTGGAGTTCGGCACCTCCAACGGCTACTCCACCCTCTGGCTGGCCGAGGCGGT
>NZ_CAWNWX010000047.1:1241-23010 GCF_963878195.1 Aeromonas sp. HMWF016 | reverse complement strand
GCTGGAGATCGGCACCTCCAACGGCTACTCCACCCTCTGGCTGGCCGAGGCGGTGGCCCGGCTCGATGGTCATGTCACGACCATCGAACGCGATGAAGGCAAGCGGGCGCTGGCGCAAGCCAATTTCGAGCAGGCCGGTCTTGCCGGGCGGATCACCCAGCTGGCTGGGGAGGCGGGAGCGCTGTTGCCCGCCCTGCCATCGGCCGGTTTCCCGCTCATCTTTCTTGATTCCGAGCGCCAGCAATACCGGGCGTGGTGGCCGCAGTTGCAGCGTCTCTTGCCCCCACGCGGCTTGCTGGTGGTCGATAATGCCATCTCTCATCGGGAGGAGCTGGCTGAATGGATGGCGGAAGTGGCGCAGGATCCCCGTTTTGTCACCTCGCTGGTGCCGGTGGGCAAGGGGGAGTGGCTGGTGGTGAGAGTGTGAGCAACCTGGACATGAAGAGGGAGGTGGCAGTGATGAAACCGGTGGCAGTGGTGGAAGCCTACTGGCAGGCGATGCAGAGCAATGATTTTGCCAGGGCGGCGCGATGGCTGGGGGATGAGTTTGTCTGTGACTGGCCGCAATCGGGAGAGCGGATCCTCGGGCGCTGCAACTTTGTCGAGATCAATCGCCGTTATCCGGCCGCTGGGCCGTGGAGCTTCACCATAGTTCGCCTGCTGGCGCAAGGGGATGAGGTGGTGAGCGAAGTGCAGATCACCGATGGGGTCGTGCATGCCCGGGCCATCACCTTCCATCGGGTCGAGGGCGATCGCATCGTGCAGCAGACCGAATATTGGCCGGAACCGTACGAGGCCCCCGCCTGGCGCCGTCCCTGGGTGAGCAAGCTAACCCGCACGCCAGAACTCGTCTAAAAAGAACACCGCCGGTCAGCCGGATGGCTGGCGGTGTTTGCCATTGGCAAGCCATCCCATCCTCGTTATCCATTATTTCGCTAAATATCACCATATTTCATGGTTTGGCCATGGGATCTGGCGCGATATGTTTTGCCTAAACCAGCTCGATATTTGCAAGGCATACATCTGATTTTCCAGATATTTGCATCATCCATGCAAGAGACGGTTTCATTAATACTGTTGTCGTTGGCGACTCATGGGAAATAAAAATATAACGAGGTAAATAATATGAACAAGTGGCACACTCTCTTTTTACTGGTATCCCTTCCGTTGACCCTGGTGACCTCTGCCGAGGCACAATCCTCCCTTGCGGCGATTCAGCATAGTGGCGTGATCAAGATTGGTACCGAAGGGGCTTATCCTCCTTTCACCTATCACGACAAGAGCGGCAAGCTGGTCGGCTTTGATGTGGAGATTGGCGAGCTGATTGCGAGCGGCCTCGGTGTGAAGCCGGAGTTTGTCGAGGGCAAGTGGGATGGCCTCATCGCCGGGGTGGATGCCAAGCGCTACGATCTGGTGCTCAACGAGGTGGCGATCACCCCGGAGCGGCTGAAAAAGTATGATTTTTCAGATCCCTATATCACCTCCAAGGCAGTGGTGGTGGTGCACAGCGACAACCACAGCATCAACAGCTTTGCCGATCTGAAGGGCAAGAAATCATCCCAGTCCCTGACCAGCAACTTTGCCCAGCTGGCCAAAAAGTCGGGGGCCGAGGTGGTCGCCACCGAGGGCTTCAACCAGTCGCTGGCGCTGGTGCTGACCGGGCGAGTGGATGCCACCATCAACGACAGCCTCTCGTTCCTCGACTTCAAGAAACAGAAACCGGATGCCAAATTGAGGGTGGCGGCGACCGAGGCGAAGGGGGATCAATCGGCTGTGCTGCTTGCCAAGGGGCAGCCGGAATTGCTGGCCGCCATCAATCAGGCGCTGCGCACTGCCAAACAGGATGGCAACTATCAGAAAATATCTCATAAATATTTTGGTACTGATGTCTCGCAATAATATTACCGAAAAATAATAACTAGCGAGGAAATTAACGTGCCAGCCTGGTTGCAGTTAATGATCGACTCTTTTTGGCCCCTGCTTAGCGCGGGGCTTATTTTTACCGTGCCACTGACCCTGATCACTTTTGTCTTGGGAATATTGCTCGGTTTGCTGGTGGCGCTGGCCAGACTATATGGTTCGACACCATTGGTGGCACTGGTTCGTTTTTATGTCTGGCTTATTCGCGGCACGCCGCTGCTGGTACAGCTCTTTCTGATTTTCTATGGCTTGCCGAGTGCCGGTATTGTGCTGGATGCCTTCACCGCCGCGGTGATCGGCTTCACCCTCAACATCGGCGCCTACAGCTCGGAGATCATCCGCGCCACTCTGGCGGCGATCCCGAAAGGGCAGTGGGAGGCGGCCTATTCGATTGGCATGAACTGGCCCCAGGTGATGTGGCGGGTGATCCTGCCGCAGGCGGCGCGAATTGCGGTGCCACCGCTCTCCAACACCTTTATTTCACTGGTCAAGGATACCTCGTTGGCGGCGGCAGTGACCGTGCCAGAGCTGTTTCAGGCTGCCCAGCGGCTCGCTTCTGTCACTTATGAGCCGCTCATTCTCTACAGCGAGACGGCCCTCATCTATCTGATGTTCAGCTCGGTGCTCTCCACCTTGCAAGACCGGCTGGAGCGCAAGTTGACCCACAAAGAGACCCGGGAGGTTACCCTATGATCCGGTTGAGTGGTATCGAGAAGCAGTTTGGCGGGCAGCGGGTGCTTAAGGGGATCGATCTTGCCATGGTGGCGGGCAGTGTGACCGCCCTGATTGGCCCCTCCGGCAGTGGCAAGAGCACCCTGCTGCGCTGCGTCAATGTGCTGGAGCGGCCGGATGCGGGGCACTTGGTGTTGGGGGGGAGCGAACTCGATTTTTCTCACCATCTACCCCGCCAGAGTGTGCTGGCATTGCGCCAGCAGACCGGCATGGTGTTCCAGAACTTCCAGCTGTTCCCGCACATGACGGTGCTGGAAAACGTCATTGAGGGGCTGGTGACCGTGTTGAAGTGGCCAAGAGCTAAAGCGCAGACGCGCGGCTTGCAACTGCTTGACAAGGTGGGGCTCAGGCACAAGGCCGAGGCGGTGCCTGCCACCCTCTCCGGAGGTCAGCAGCAGCGGGTTGCCATTGCCCGGGCGCTGGCGCCGTCGCCCAAGGTGCTGCTCTGTGACGAACCCACCTCGGCGCTGGATCCCGAGCTAGCCCAGGAGGTGGTGACTGTACTGCGCCAGCTGGCCCGCGAGGGAACCACCATGCTGATTGCCACCCACGATTTGCGGCTGGCCGCCCAGATAGCGCAGCAGGTGATCTTTCTGGAGGCGGGTGAGGTAGTGGAAGCAGGCAGCGCACGCCAGATGTTCACTACCCCCAAGCGGGCGCGCACCTTCGAGTACATCTCTACCCTCACTGAGCGGTTGCCGGAGAGCTGGAGCATCTAGCTGTTCCCCGGACGAGGTTGATGGAGCGATAAGTGACCAGCTGCCAGCAAGGATTCCGAGCCTTAAAAGCAGAGCCCCGCACTGGCGGGGCTCTGTTTTCGTTGACAGAGGAATAGCAGGTTAGACCGCGAGGTAATCCATGATCCCTTCGGCCGCCTTGCGCCCTTCGTAGATGGCGGTCACCACCAGGTCGGAGCCGCGCACGGCATCGCCACCGGCGAACACCTTGGGGTTGCTGGTCTGGAAGGCATACTCCGCTTGCTCGCGGGCCTTGATGCGATCCCGGTTGTCGAGCTCGATGCCAAACTCCGCCATCCAGGGTTGGGGGTTGGGTTGGAAGCCAAACGCCATCACCACGGCATCGGCAGCCAGCACTTGCTCGGAGCCCTCGATGACCACCGGGTTGCGGCGGCCATTGGCATCAGGTTCACCCAGCTCGGTGCTCACTACCTTGATGCCGACGGTGCGACCGCTGGCATCCAGCTCGACCGCTACCGGTTGCAGGTTGAACATGAACTCAACCCCCTCCTCGCGGGCGTTTTTCACCTCCCGCTTGGAGCCCGGCATGTTCTCCTCGTCGCGGCGATAGGCGCAGATCACCTTGGCGGCCCCCTGACGGATAGCGGTACGTACACAGTCCATAGCGGTATCGCCACCGCCCAGCACTACCACCTGCTTGCCGGCGAAGTCGATGTAGTCGGCTTGCGCCTTCTCGAAGCCCAGCAAGCGGTTGGCGTTGGCGATGAGGTAGGGCAGGGCGTCATAGACTCCCGGCGCCTCTTCGTTGGCAAATCCGCCCTTCATGTACTTGTAGGTACCGACCCCGAGGAAGACCGCATCGAACTCGCCGAGCAGGTCGGCGAAGGTGATGTCCTTGCCCACTTCGGTCTCGAGACGAAACTCCACGCCCATCCCCTGGAAGATCTCGCGGCGACGCTGCATCACCTCTTTTTCCAGCTTGAAGGAGGGGATGCCGAAGGTGAGCAGGCCGCCGATCTCCGGATATTTGTCAAACACCACCGGGGTGACGCCATTGCGTGCCAGCACATCGGCACAGGCAAGGCCTGCAGGGCCGGCGCCGATGACGGCGACCCGCTTGCCGGTCTTGACCACGTTCGAGAGATCGGGCTTCCAGCCCATCTCGAACGCCTTGTCCGTGATGTATTTTTCGATGTTACCGATGGTCACCGCGCCGAAGCGATCGTTGAGGGTGCAAGAGCCCTCGCACAGGCGATCCTGCGGGCAGACCCGACCACACACCTCCGGCAGGCTGTTGGTCTGGTGGGAGAGCTCAACCGCCTCCAGAATGCGCCCCTCTTTGGCCAGCTTTAGCCAGTTGGGGATGTAGTTGTGGACCGGACACTTCCACTCGCAATAGGGGTTGCCGCACTCGAGGCAGCGATCCGCCTGCATCTGTACCTGCGGCTGATTGAAGGACTCGTAGATCTCCACAAACTGGATTTTGCGGATCTTGAGCGGCTTCTTGGGCGGGTCGACCCGCTGGACATCGATAAACTGAAATACGTTCTGGCTCATAGGGTTCCCTCCTTATTGCGCCTGGATTCTGAGTTCTGCACTGGAACGGCTGGTGTGACCCAGCAGCGATTTCACGTCGCTGGACTTGGGTTTGATCAGCCTGAACTTGGGCACATAGGAGTCGAAGTTGGCCAGGATCTCCTCGGCGCGCGAGCTGCCGGTCTCATTGAGGTGCGCCGTGATGATGCCGCGCAGGTGCTCCTGATGGATGGCGAGATCCGCCACGTCCAGCAGTTCTACCAGCTCGGGGTTGGTGCGCTTGGCGAAGTTGCCGCACTCGTCGAGCACGTAGGCAAAGCCGCCGGTCATGCCCGCCGCAAAGTTGACGCCGGTCTGACCGAGCACGGTGACGATGCCGCCGGTCATGTATTCACAACCGTTGTCGCCAATCCCCTCGACTACCGCCAGGGCACCTGAGTTGCGCACCGCGAAACGCTCGCCGGCAGTGCCTGCGGCGTAGAGTTTGCCTCCGGTGGCTCCGTAGAGGCAGGTGTTGCCGATGATGGCCGCTTCGTGGGATTTGAACGCCACGCCGACATGAGGCTTGATCACCAGCTTGCCGCCGGTCATCCCCTTGCCCACATAGTCGTTGGCATCGCCAGTGAGGATCATCTCAAGGCCCCCTGCGTTCCAGACGCCGAAGCTCTGGCCAGCGGTGCCGTTGAAATGCACCTTGACCGGATCTGCCGCCATCCCCTGGTTGCCGTGACGTTTGACGATCTCGCCCGAGAGGCGCGCACCCACCGAGCGGTCGGTGTTGCGGATGTCATAGCGGAACTCGCCGCCGCTTGAGGTTTCCACCGCTTCCAGCAGATCTTCCACCATTTTCAGGTTGAGCGGCCCCTTGTCGAAGGTCGGGTTGTGCTGCTGGCTGAACAGGCTGGAACCTGCCGGTGCCACCGGACGGGCCAGAATGCCGGAGAGATCCAGCTTGGCCTGACGGGCGGTGAGGCCGGGCAGGGCCTCCAGCAGATCGGTACGGCCAATCAGGTCGGTCAGCTGGGTGACGCCGAGCTGGGCCATCAGCTCGCGGGTCTCCTCGGCGATGAACTTGAAGTAGTTCATCACCATCTCCGGCAGGCCGGTGAAGTGCTCGCGACGCAGCTTCTCATCCTGAGTGGCAACGCCGGTGGCGCAGTTGTTCAGGTGGCAGATCCGCAGGTATTTGCAACCGAGTGCCACCATGGGGCCGGTGCCAAAACCGAAGCTCTCGGCGCCGAGGATGGCCGCCTTGATGATGTCCAGACCCGTTTTGAGGCCGCCATCCACCTGCAGCCGCACCTTGTGGCGCAGACCGTTGGCGACCAGCGCCTGCTGGGTTTCAGCCAGACCCAGCTCCCACGGGGAACCGGCATATTTGACCGAGGTGAGGGGGCTTGCGCCAGTGCCGCCGTCATAACCGGAGATGGTGATGAAGTCGGCATAGGCCTTGGCCACGCCGCAGGCAATGGTGCCAACGCCGGGTTCGGAGACCAGTTTCACCGACACCAGACAGCTCGGGTTGATCTGCTTGATGTCGAAGATGAGCTGGGCCAGATCCTCGATGGAGTAGATGTCATGGTGCGGCGGCGGTGAGATCAGGGTCACGCCGGGCACGGAATAGCGCAGCTGGGCGATCTGGGCGGTGACTTTGTCACCGGGCAGCTGGCCACCCTCGCCGGGCTTGGCCCCCTGAGCCACCTTGATCTGCACCACATCGGCGTTCATCAAGTAGTGGGGGGTGACGCCAAAGCGGCCGGAAGCTACCTGTTTGATGCGGGAGTTCTTCTCGGTACCGAAGCGCTTGGGATCTTCGCCACCTTCGCCGGAGTTGCTCTGACCACCGAGGCGGTTCATGGCGACAGCCAGCGCCTCGTGAGCCTCTGGGCCCAGCGCGCCGATGGACATGGCGGCGGAGTCAAAGCGGGGGAACAGCTTGTCGGCCGGTTCCACTTGATCCAGCGCGACCGGATTGTCGACCTTCTTCAGGGCCAACAGGTCACGCAGGGTAGAGACCGGGCGTTCGTTAACCAGACGGGCGTACTCCTTGTAATCGGCATAGTTGCCGGAGCGCACCGCGGTTTGCAGGGTCTGCACTACATCCGGGTTGTAAGTGTGATACTCGCCGCCGTGAACGAATTTGAGCAGGCCGCCGTGGGCGAGGGGCTTGCGGGCCAGCCAGGCCTGACGGGCGAGCTTGAGTTGATCCTGCTGGATGTCGGCAAAGTCGGCGCCCTGAATACGGCTCGATACGCCGCGGAAACAGGTCTCGACCACGGCTTTGGCCAGACCCACCGCTTCAAACAGCTGGGAGCAGCGGTAGCTGGCGACCGTGCTGATGCCCATCTTGGACATCACCTTGTAGAGCCCCTTGTTGATGCCGTTGCGGTAGTTGACCATCGCCTGGCGCAGGGGCATGGCGAGCACCCCCTCTTCAACCTGTTTGGCCAGGGTTTCGTAGGCCAGATAGGGGTAGATGGCGGTCGCGCCAAAGCCCAGCAGCACCGAGAAGTGGTGCGGATCGCGCACGCTCGCGGTCTCCACCAGAATGTTGGCGTCACAGCGCAGGTTGTTGTCCACCAGAGTACGCTGCACCGCACCCACTGCCATGGCAGCCGGGATGGGCAGGGTATCGATGCTGATGTCGCGGTCCGACAGCACCAGCAGCACGGTACCGCTCCTGGCGGCAGCCTTGGCCTCCTCGCAGATGCGCAGGATGGCTGCCTCCAGCCCCTCTTCGGGCTTGAAGTTGAGGCTGATCACCTTGTGCCGGTAGTACTCTCCTTCCAGAGCCAGCAGCTGGTGGAAATCGGAGTAGAGCAGGATCGGTGACTGGAACAGCACCCGGTGGGCGTGGCCGAAGGTCTCGTTGAAAACGTTCTGCTCGCGACCGATACAGGTGGCGAGCGACATGACGTGGTTTTCCCGCAGCGGATCGATGGGCGGGTTGGTCACCTGCGCAAACATCTGGCGGAAGTAGTCATAAAGGGTGCGTGCGCTGGAAGAGAGTACCGCCATCGGGGTGTCATCCCCCATGGAGCCCACCGCTTCCTGACCATTTTCACCGAGAACCCGGATGATCTGATCCAGCTCCTCGAAGGAGTAGCCAAACAGCTTCTGATAGGTTTTCAGCTGCTCATCGGAGAATTCGCGGCTACCGGTCTGGCTGTCGTCCATCTGCTCGAAGGGGACCAAGCGGCGGCAATGTTTGTCCATCCACTGCTTGTAGGTGTGGCGGCTCTTGAGATCGTCATCGATCTCGAAGCTGGTCCACACCTTGCCGTTGCTGGTATCCACCACGAACAGCTCGCCCGGGCCTACCCGGCCCTTCTCCAGCACTTCGTCCGGGGTGTAGTCCCAGGTGCCAACTTCGGAGGCGAGGGTGATGAACTTGTCCTTGGTGATGACGTAGCGGGCCGGACGCAGGCCGTTTCTGTCAAGGGCGCAGGTGGCGTAGCGGCCATCGGTCATGACGATACCGGCCGGGCCATCCCACGGCTCCATGTGCATGGAGTTGAAGTCGTAGAAGGCGCGCAGGTCGTCATCCATGTTCGGGTGTTTTTGCCATGCAGGCGGGATCAACAGACGCATGGCACGGAACAGGTCCATGCCACCGGCGAGGAAGAGATCCAGCATGTTGTCGAGGCTGGAGGAGTCAGAGCCGGTGGTATTGACGAAGGGGGCCGCTTCCTGCAGATCGGGAATGAGCGGGGTGGCAAACTTGTAGCTGCGTGCCTTGGCCCACTGGCGGTTGCCGGCGATGGTGTTGATCTCGCCGTTGTGGGCCAGATAGCGGAACGGCTGGGCCAGCGGCCAGCGCGGGCTGGTGTTGGTGGAGAAGCGCTGGTGGAAGACGCAAATGGCCGCCTGCATGCGGATGTCGGCGAGATCCAGATAGAAGCGCGGCAAGTCCACCGGCATGCACAGCCCTTTATAGACGGTGACCAGGTTGGAGAGGCTGACCACATAGAAGTAGTCGTCGTTGACGCGCTTTTCGATGCGGCGACGCACGATATAGAGGCGACGCTCGAGATCCTTGTCGACCCAACCGGGCGGGGCGTTGACAAAGACCTGTTCAATGCTGGGCAGGGAGGCTTTGGCGATAGTACCGAGTACGTTGGTATCAACAGGCACCTTGCGCCAGCCGACCAGACTCAGGGTCTCTTTTTCCAGCTCCTCGTCGATGATGTCGCGAGTTGCCTGGGCCAATACGGGGTCAGGGTTGAGAAACAGCATGCCGACCGCATAGTTGCGGCCCAGGTGCCATCCCTTCTCCTCGGCGACAGCTCTGAAGAAGCTGTCCGGTTTTTGCAGCAACAGGCCACAACCGTCGCCGGTCTTGCCATCGGCGGATATCCCGCCGCGGTGCTGCATGCGAGCCAATGCTGACATCGCGAGACGGACAAGCTTGTGGCTGGCTTCCCCTTCCATGTGGGCCAACAGGCCGAAGCCACAGTTATCCCTCTCCAGCTTTGGATCATATAGTGACATTGCATATCTCCCTTGCTCGGCCTTGCATCGCACAGTCATCGTCTGACTGCATAAATTGCGACTGGCTCTTGTGGTTCCGTCTGCCTGACGTGGCGAATCTCCAAACTAATGGGATTTTTCGGCAAGGTCAATTGGACTTCCGGGCTCTTTGCAATGTTACATTCACATAACAAAATATGGATTTGCGGCGATGAATTACGCCTTTATCTGTTTTTATTCTGTTTAATTTCTATTTTGTGGATTAATAGTCTGCTCATCCTCGTTTTGGTGGTTTACTCCATGGGTATAGAGAACTGTAGTAATTTTACCAAATCATGGATACCAAGGACGAAGGTGATCACATTTCACAATCCTGTCTCTTGCATTTGCCCGCAAGCCGTACTCTTAAATTTTTTCATTGTTCAACAATAGTTTATATCCCATTACGGATATGGTTGCAGGCTCAGCTCCATAGCAGGCAAGGTCTCAAAAGCATCAATAATCGGCCACTTTCATATATTTATCCGAAAAATGGTGAATATTTATATGGTTTCTGACTCTTTCGTCCCTTGATCCAGCTCAGCGCCGTATTTGCGCAAGCTCGTACAATGACGCTCCTTTAGCGGAGGTGTCATGCAGTTACACGAACTCGTCAATACATTCGGTCAGGATCTCAAACAGCGTCACGGCCAGAAGATCCACAAGCTCTCCATTCACGGCGCCTTCACCTGCCCGAACCGTGACGGCACCCTGGGCCGTGGTGGCTGCACCTTCTGCAATGTCTCTTCCTTCGCCGACGAATCGGCCCAGCAGCTATCCGTGGTGCAGCAACTGCTGGCCCGTCGGGATGAGGTGACCCGTGCCAAGCGTTATCTTGCCTACTTTCAGGCCTATACCAGCACCTATGCCGAGGTCGAGTATCTGCAGCGGATGTATGAAGAGGCGCTGTCGGTGAGCGATATGGTGGGACTTTGTGTCGGTACTCGCCCTGATTGCGTACCGGATGCCGTATTGGATCTGCTGGCGGGCTATCAGGCCCGGGGTTACGAGGTTTGGCTGGAGCTGGGTTTGCAGAGTGCCAACGACAAGACCCTGCAACGGATCAACCGGGGTCACGGTTATGCTGCCTATGTGGATGCAGTGACGCGGGCTCATCAGCGCGGCATCAAGGTGTGTGCCCACCTGATAGTCGGTTTGCCGGGCGAGGTGCCGATGGATAGCCTCGATACCCTGCGTCGTATCGTGGAAACCGGAGTGGAGGGGATCAAGCTCCATCCACTTCATGTGGTCGAGGGCAGTACCCTTGGCAAGGCGTGGCAGGCGGGGCGCCTTGAGGTATTGACGCTGGAGCAGTATGTGGAAGCCGCTGTAGCCATGATCCAGCACACGCCACCCGAGGTGGTGTATCACCGCATTTCAGCCTCAGCTCGTCGTCCGACTCTGCTGGCTCCGGTCTGGTGTGAAAACCGCTGGACAGCCATGAGCGAGATTGCCAGGGCTCTCGCAAGCCAGGGGCCACAAGGGCACGCACTGGGAAGACCCTTTATGCTTTCTGAGCTGTAGTTGAGCGGAGAGTTACTATTTTCCCATAAAACATAGGCTTATATAAAAAGCTTCATAGATTTAGCTATAGTCTTGGTGCGTACGGATTGATATAGTGATGCACCATAATAGATATCGCTATCAATTACGTTCGGCCACATTTAATGATGAGCTAAACGTCAGCAGGGTATTTCACTCGCTCTTTTATCTTTATCGATAATGAGCCATGCCGCTGTTTAGAACGAACCGGGCTAACGACCCCGGATGCGCCGTTCCCCTCCGCGGTATTGCCAGTGGCAGCAGTTGTTCTTGATCTGGATTGGCAAGAACCGGTTCTGGTGGCAACGGGGTTATCTCGACCTCATTCATGCAGTGACAGGATGCTATGCAAGCAGAAACAAGTCGTATTGATGAGTTATTGGAGTGTCTGGTCTTTCTGACCCGCTTTTACGGCGTGCCCAACAGTCAGGATGCCCTGACGACCGGTTTACCCTTGGTATCGGGGCGTCTGACTACTGCGCTTTTTGGGCGTGCTGCCGAGCGGGGCGGTCTATCTGCCCGTGAAGTCATTCAGCCTCTTGATGAGATTTCCCCGCTGCTGCTGCCCTGCGTGCTACAGATGCGCAATGGCGGCGCCTGTATTTTGCTGGAATGGAATGAAGATCGAAGCCAGGGAAAAGTGATTTTTCCGCAGGCTGGGGATGCGACCCAGTGGGTAGCGGTTGCCCAGTTGGGGGACGAATATATCGGGCGCCTCTTCTATGTGAAGAAACAGTTCAAGTTTGATGAACGCTCGCCCAAGGTGCTGGAAACCCGTGACGGTCACTGGTTCTGGAGTACATTGTTTGAATCTCGCGGAATTTATCGTGATGTATTGATCGCTTCCATTCTGATCAACCTGTTCGCAATAGCCAGCCCGCTCTTCACTATGAACGTCTATGACAAGATTGTACCCAACCTGGCGTTTGACTCGCTCTGGGTGCTGGCTGTGGGTGCCATGGTGGTTTTTACCTTCGACTATGTGATGAGGCAACTGCGCAGTTATTTCATCGATATTGCCGGCAAGAAGTCGGATGTACTGCTCTCTGCGAAGATTTTTGCCAAGGTGATGGGGATGCGGATGGAGTCTCGTCCTGCCTCAACCGGTGCTTTTGCCAAACATTTGCAGGAGTTTGAGTCGGTACGGGAGTTTTTTACTTCGGCAACTGTTTCAACGCTGATTGATCTCCCCTTCGCCATTTTCTTCCTCTTTATTATCTGGATCTTTGCCGGTGCCATGGTGGTGGTGCCCATTGTTGCCATGCTGATTTTGATCGCTTACAGCTTTTATATTCAGGAGCCGCTCAAGAAGTCGATTGAAGAGGGATCGCGGCTGGCTTCCCAGAAAAACGCCAACCTGATCGAAAGTATTTCGGGCCTTGAGACCGTGAAGATCTTTGGTGCCGAAAGCATGTTCCAGCATCGCTGGGAGCAGGCGGTATCCCATATCTCTACCTGGGGCGTTCAGACCCGCCGCATCACCAACTCCATGTCGTCACTGGCCAGCTATATCCAGCAGGTGGTGACGGTCGGGTTGGTTATTGTCGGGGTTTACCAGATCTCCGAGGGCAATGTGACCATGGGGGGGATGATCGCGGCCGTGATGCTATCCAGCCGTGCTATCGCACCCATGGTGCAGCTCTCAGTACTCTCGACCCGCTATAACCAGGCCAAGTCTGCGCTGGATATTCTGGAAAAGATCATGGCAACGCCGGGTGAACAGGAGGAGGGGAAACAATATATCCATCATCCGGTTATCTCCGGCCGGATCGAGTTCGAGAATGTCTCCTTCAAATATCCGGGGATGGAGACCAGCACCCTGCACAATATCAATCTGCGCATCCAGCCTGGTGAGAAAGTGGCGATTATCGGCCGGATCGGTGCAGGAAAAACCACCCTCGAAAAGCTTTTGATGGGCCTCTATCGTCCAACTGATGGCTCGGTCAGAATCGATGGTTTTGAACTCGATCAGCTGCCCCCCTCGGTGATCCGCCGCAATATTGGCTGTGTACCGCAGGATGTCGTGCTCTTTTTTGGCTCTGTACGCGACAACATCATGCTGGGTAATCCGCTGGTGGACGATGTGCGGGTATTGCGCGCCGCCAAACGGGCTGGCGTGACCAACTTTACCAACCGGGATCCCAACGGTCTGGATCGGCAGATTGGTGAAGGTGGGCGCCAGCTTTCGGGTGGTCAGCGTCAGGCCATCCTGTTGGCCCGAGCTCTGCTTAATGACCCGCCCATTCTGGTGATGGATGAACCGACCTCCAATATGGACAACCAGTCTGAAATGCTGGTGAAACAGGAGTTGGCCAGACTGGGCCCGGAAACGACCTTGATTCTCATCACCCACAAAACCTCCATGCTGGATGTCGCATCCCGAGTAATAGTGATTGAGCAGGGGCAGATCGTGGCTGATGGCCCGAAAGAGGCGGTGTTGCAACAGCTTAAAGAGGGCAAGGTACGGCTGCAGGAGGTATCCCATGGCTAAGCGGTTATTAGGCTGGTTCAAGGGATTAAAAAAGCGCCCTTCCGATGAGGTGTTGCCGGCACCCGAGCATCTTGCCTTTGTCGATGATGGTGCCGCAGCCGTTTTGCTGACGACGCCGACTCGGGCGCGCATTCTGCTTTGGTGCTGCTTCTTCTTCTTTATGAGCGCGATTGTATGGGCCGCTTGGGCACAGCTGGACGAGGTGACTGTTGGGCAGGGCAAAGTCATCCCTTCTCGCCAGTTGCAAGTTATCCAGAACCTTGAAGGGGGGATCGTCAAGGAGATCTTCGTCAAAGAAGGCGACATCGTCGAAAAAGGCCAGCCACTGCTACGTATTGATGACACCCGTTTTCGTTCCGATTTTCGCGAGCGTGAGCAGGAGCTGGTGACACTGAAAGGGGACATTGCACGGCTACATGCAGAAATGGCTAGCGTCGAGGTGAAAAACGAGCCGAATCTGGGATGGCGTGAACAGGTTGTGGTGGGCGAAGCACCTATTGAGTTTCCGGATGGTTATGAAACTGTCTTTGCCGAATATGCCAACCGTGAACGCTCAGTCCAGAAGGATCGTCTCAATAACCTGAAGAACCAGCTCTATATTCTAGGCCAGCAGATTGAGCAGAATGAGCAGGAATTGATTGAGCTCAACGCCAAGATCCGCACCGTCAATCGCAGCGTTGAGCTTGCAAGACAAGAGCTCAATATCAGCCGTCCGCTGGCGAAAGAGGGGATTGTGCCACAGGTTGAGCTGATCAAATTGGAGCGGCAGGTCAACGAAATGCAAGGGGAGCTTGAGAGCAACCATCTGCTTATTCCCAAGCTCAATTCGGTGCTGCGTGAGACAATCTCCAAGCGTAACGATATCGCCCTTAAATTCAGGGCTGATTCGCAGACCGAGTTGAATGAAAAACAAGGCAGACTTGGGCAGTTGTCGGAAGGGCAGGTCGGATTGCGAGATCGGGTTGACCGCACCAGCGTGATTGCACCGCTTAAGGGGACGATCAAAAAGCTCAAGGTCAATACTTTGGGTGGTGTTGTCCAGCCTGGCATGGATTTGATGGAGATAGTCCCGCTGGAAGATACCCTGCTGGTGGAGGCGAAAGTATCTCCAAAAGATATCGCGTTCTTGCGGCCTGGGCTTGATGCCGTGGTCAAGATCACCGCCTACGACTTCACCATCTATGGAGGCTTGCATGGTAAGGTTGAACAGATAAGCGCGGACTCGATCCAGGATGAAGAGGGGAACTCCTTCTATCTGGTTCGGGTGCGCACCGAGAAAAGTTACTTGGGCGATGAGCTTAACGCACTTCCCATCATCCCCGGTATGTTAGCCAGTGCAGATATAATTACTGGTAAAAAAAGTGTCCTAGACTATTTGCTTAAGCCGATATTACGGGCAAAACAGTCGGCACTGAGAGAACGATAAGCCAACAATCTAAAAACAAGACATGACTGGAGATAACATGAAAAAAACGATTGTTGCCATGCTGGTCAGTGGCGTAAGTATGTTGCCAGCATTGGTGCAGGCCCAGACTCTGGAAGAGTCGGTGGGGCAGGCACTTGCGACTCATCCCAAGATCAAAGAGGCATTTGATCTTTATCAGGCTCGTCTTTATCAGCATGATGGCGCCAAAGGGGGTTACTACCCCACCATCGATTTGCGCGGTGGCGTTGGCTACGAAAAGGTTGATAGCCCGACAACTCGAGCTGCTGGCTCCAACTCGACAACGATTGATGACTCAATGACTCGTAAAGAGGCGGGGATCAGTCTGCGTCAGATGTTGTTTGATGGTTTCAATGTCAGCAACAACGTCTCCAGAACCGAAGCTGAGGCCAATGCCCAGCGTCTGGCAATGGTCTCCGAAGCTGAAAATACCGCTCTGCGGGTGGCTGAGGTTTATCTCAATATGCTGCGTCAGCAGGAGATCCTGGAGCTATCCAAGCAAAACCTCGAGACCCACGAGCAGATCCGCAGCGATATCCGCAAACGTACTGATTCAGGTCTTGGTTCTACTGCTGACCAGACCCAGATCGATGGACGTGTGGCCCGAGCCTATTCCAACCAGGCTGCGGCAGAAAACAATTATCGTGATGCGGAAAGTGAATTTATTCGTGTCGTCAATGAGGTGCCAAAAGACCTAGTTCAACCGACACCGAATACAGAGCTGCTTCCGCCGTCACTCGAGAGTGCTTTGAAGACAGCCACCGAGGTTCATCCCACTCTGCTTTCCTCTTTGCAGGATATCGAAGCAGCCAAGTACCA
Source organism: Aeromonas sp. HMWF016 (assembly GCF_963878195.1). Classification (NCBI taxonomy): domain Bacteria; kingdom Pseudomonadati; phylum Pseudomonadota; class Gammaproteobacteria; order Aeromonadales; family Aeromonadaceae; genus Aeromonas; species Aeromonas sp. HMWF016. Next base: position 7,319 of record NZ_CAWNWX010000047.1, on the reverse strand, counting down.
GCATGAAGGTGCCAAGTCCGGTTTCTATCCTGATGTGACTTTTGAGGTCGATCAGAACTGGAACGAGGATATCAATGCTGTTAAAGGCCGTAACGACGATCTGACCGCGATGGTGCGGATGCGTTACAACCTGTTCCGTGGTGGTTCCGATGTGGCACAAAGCAATGCTACATCCGCGCTGTACTCTCAGGCAAAAGACATTCATATGAATGCTTTCCGTCAAGTTGAAGAGGGAACTCGTCTTGCGTGGAACGCCAAAGAGTCACTTGCCAAACAGAAAACCTTCTTGAAAGAACACGTGGATGCAAGCTATGACACTGTTCAGGCATACAAGAAGCAGTTTGGTTTGGGACAGCGTACCTTGCTGGACGTATTGAACACCGAGAACGAACTGTTTGAAGCGCGCCGCAGTTATATCACTGCCGAATATGACTCATTGCTGGCTGACTATCGCATTTTGAATGCGACGGGCAGTCTGCTTAATGCGTTCAACTTCAAACAGCCTACCGAGTGGCAGGCCAAGCAGTAAATCGGCGTTCAGTTGTCCTTTTGGTCAGGGCAATTGCAGACAGGATGGCGGTACCAATAATGCCATCCTGTCTGGCTCAAACCGGGTGATTTGTGCAGGAGTGTTTCACCAACGATGCGGCAGGCAAATGATGTGACTTTCTGGTTGTCATCTGTTGGTATTTATCATGCCCGGTTTGGCGCTAGTCGCAATTTGATGCGAACGGTGCGTGTTTCTCTGTGGTTATTCCTACTCCCTCTCTCTTTATTGCTCTCAGCCAGCCAACCGTTGACTCAGGAAGATATGCAGTTGATCAAGCGAGCTGAGCAGACCTATGGCATTCGGGCAGGGAAGAGAGTCACTACTTGGCGCACACTGGTGCAGCAAAACAAGGATGCTGGATTAAGTGAACGCCAGAAGCTGGAAAAGGTGAATCAGTTCTTTAATCAGATGCGTTTTATTGACGATATAAAGTTGTGGCGTAAAAAAGATTATTGGGCGACCCCATTGGAGTTTTTGGGGGCTTCCGGTGGTGATTGCGAAGATTTCAGTATTGCCAAGTATTCCACCTTGCTTGAACTCGGTATTCCGGATGAGAAGATGCGAATGGTGTACGTCAAGGCCCTCGATTATAACCAGTTTCATATGGTCGTAGCCTATTACGAAACACCGTCGTCAGTTCCAGTTATATTGGACAATTTAATCGGCTCAATTCGTCCCGCTACCCAGCGGCATGACCTTGTGCCTGTTTTCAGTTTTAACGGTAGTCACTTGTGGTTGATGAAAGCGCGAGGCCAAGGGGAACTGGCTGGCGATTCATCCCGCTTGGGGTTATGGAATGATTTACGCAATCGCATGACATCAGGGCGATTGGCTCGGCCTGTGGTGAATTTGGATGATTAACCTATGACGCTCTACAGACAGTTATTGGCCACCATGTTGCTGTTGTTTGGCTTGTTGTTTGCAGCCACTTATTGGGTGCAATTCAATTCAACGCGCTCCTATCTTGCACAGCAGCAGGAAACAACGGTGATTAACACCGCGACGTCACTGGGGCTGGCTCTGACTCCCTATCTGGAAAACGGAGACAAAGTCGGTGCCGAGTCGGTGATCAAGGCGATATTTGACGGTGGTTATTATCGTATTGTGCGGCTTGATCTGCTTGCCTCGAAAGATGTGATTGAAGAGGAGAACAGTAGCCGTATTCAAGGTGTACCTGACTGGTTTATTAAGTTGGGACTGTTTCCTGAAGTCTCTAACGAGTCAATTCTGACATCTGGTTGGCTACAGCTCGGCAAATTGAAGGTGGTCGGTCATCCGGGCCAAGCTTATCACGAGCTGTGGGTAGGCATGAGCGAATTGGCAACCTGGTTCGTGATTGGCTTTCTCATTACCACTATTTTGTTGATGCGAGCGCTGAATTTCCTGTTAAAGCCGCTCAAACAGATTTGTGACCAGGCGGTCGAGATTGAGTTGCACCATTTTGGTCATACCATCCCCGAACCTCGGACTCATGAGCTGAAGCAAGTTGTTCAGGCCATCAATATTCTCTCCGGCAAGCTGGCTGTGCAGTTCAAAGAACAGGCTGAAGAGGCCGAAAAACTGCGTGAGCGCGTCTATGTTGATGCGGTGTCTGGTTTGGGTAACCGAGCCTATTTTGTTGGCCAAGTAAATGCCTGGATTGCTGAAGCTGGTCAAGGTGGGGTTATGCTGGTTGCGGTAGATATGCTGGAAGATATCTACCGTGATGAAGGTTTTGCGGCTCGTGACAATATGGTCAAGTCCATCGCCCAAGTGTTGCGCGAGCAGCTTAAGGGATGGGATGGTGCCGCTGTTGCACGAATTTCGGCAACTGAGTATGCATTATTATGCCCGACGGATGATTTTGAGCAGCTGAAAGAACTGGCAGAGATTATTAACTCCCGTATTGCTGACCTGGTGGTTAATCCGATGGAGGAGGGCAATCCACTCTCTGTTATCGGTATTGCGGGCCGTGATGGTAACGATGATCTCTCAGCTCTGTTGACCAAGGCAGATAATGCACTTGGTAAAGCCCGTAATGAGCGTCGTGGGGCGGTTGTTATTGAAGGTGGAGATAGCCAGGGCATGATGGGGCGTTTGGCATGGCGCGATTTGGTGCAAGATGCGATTAACCGTCATCTTTGGCGCTTCAAGGCACAACCCGCCTGCCGCTTTGATAATGGTTCTCGCATGCATGCCGAGTTGTTTGCCTCTATTTCGCGCGATGGAACGGATTACTTTGCAGGACAATTCTTGCCTGCTATTGAACAGTTCAAACTGGGGAGTGAATTTGACCAGGCTATCTTGGAGTCGAGTACCGGCTTGTTGCAACAAGATGCCGAGTTGACGCTGGCTATCAATATTACCGCTGGTTCACTTTGCTCTGATGATTTCTTGGTGTGGTTGCCAGAATTCCTCTCGGAGCATGTGAATCTGCAGGGGCGTCTGCTGTTTGAAATTCCGGAGGCGGCGATTGTGAAACATCGGGAGCAAGTGACTGCACTGGTTCAGGTGTTGCGTCAGCTTGGTTTCGAATGGGGTGTTGATCATTATGGTCGCCACTTCCAGTCCCTCGGTTATCTGGAAGAGTTGGCCCCTGCTTATGTGAAGGTGGATCATGGCTATACCAGCCAGGTGATGGAGCCGGGGGCAGATACCTCCTTCCTTGCCGCTGTTTGTCGTGCAGCCCACAATGCCGGTGTTCTGACCATTGCCACCCGTGTGGAAGACCAGCAGCAAGTGGAACTACTCTCCAAACTTCATATCGATGGATATCAAGGATTTGTTCACCCGGCATTTCCCTTATCTTGAAACGACGTTTTCTGAATCAAAGCGGCCTTAAGGGCCGCTTTTTATATTGTTCCTAAAATCAATTTGTCATTAGTGAATGAAAAAGTGAATAAGGCTTCAATAAGGTCTTTTGTTAGTGTTTTGATATTAAAGGGAAAAACAGCTTCGTTCGATTTGGTTCATTCTTGAACATCCCTGTCCCGCCAATATATATATTTTTTGCAACGGTTAGAGTTGGTAAGTGCTTCTAAGGTGTATCCAGCGAGATCCACCACCTTGGAGCAATGGATATGCGAACTCAAGTCATCGATAAAACCGTCGTTGTATCGGGTGTTGAAGGCAATGTAGAGATAGTGCTGGCTGATGGAACTCAGCGTCCTTTGCAAAAAGGCGAGATTTTACAACCCGGCGCCAAATTGGTCATAGCCGATGATGCCAAGTTGGGCCTCTCACCCTACGATGATTCCCCCGCAAAGAACCAGCCAACCGGTACCAATGAGGCTCAACCCGATCAGCCGCAGGGTGGTACAAATGCCAATGGTGATGGAGCGCCTTCCGATATAGCGGCTTTGCAAAAATCAATCTTGCAAGGTGTTGACCCGACTCAAAACTTTGAAGCGTCAGCCGCAGGTGGTGCTCCTGCAGCCGGTGGTGGCGGTGGTGGGATTGGTGGGGTCGCTGGAACGAGTGGTAATGGTGGGTTTGTCACTATCGACCGTGTCGGAGATGCCACAATAGCCGCTGCCGGTTTTGATACAACCTACGACACGACACCTGTACTTGATCAAGCTCAGGCTGTGGACCCGCTGTTGGTAAATGTACTGGCAGACCAGGATGAAACAGTGACTACCCAGGAGGACTCGCCTATCAGCGGCAATCTTCTGGATAACAGTACCAACCCTGACGGGCCGGCTACCGCCACGATCGTCTCTTATGACTGGGGGATCAATATCGGAGTTCCAGCTGGTGTTGCTGCAACAATTACCGGTGTTGGAACCCTGATCATCAATGCAGATGGCAGTTACACATTTACACCGGCAACCAACTATGACGGGGCAGTGCCTGCAGTAACTTATCAAGTAACCGATGGGCAGGACACCGTATCGTCAACTCTTGTTATTACTATTACTCCGGTCGATGAAGGGGTAAATCTGCAAGGGTTGGCTGTTGAAGGTGGGGAAGTGCAGGTGAGTGATGCCAATCTGGCAGATGGCTCTGCACCAGATGCCGCCAAATTGACTCAAAGTGGCACATTTACCTTCAATGCTCCTGATGGGGTTCAGCTACTGAGTGTGGGGGGACTTCAGCTGATCAGTAATGGTGCTGTCCTGACCTTGCCGCAGTCGGTTGATACCCCTTTGGGTAATACATTGCAAATTACGGCCATCACCTACGACCCGGTTACGGGTAATGGCACAGTGACTTACAGCTATACCCTTCTTGATAACGAAGCTCATCAACAACCAGCCAACGACATTCAGTTGGGTGAGAATCTCGTAGTGACACTGACGGATGACGATGGAGATACGACCAGCGCCACTCTTGATATTGCTGTGCTGGATGATGTTCCAAGCCAGAGTGTGGGCGTGGCGGAAGAGGCTGACTTTGGCGGCTTGTCGGTGAGCCTGGACGAGACCGTTGGCAAGGGAGACACCTACAACAGTAGCGATGTGGATGATGGTTACGTCAGTGACGATGTGAGCGGGGCACTGGCACAGGCCATCACAGCGATAGCTGGCGGTCTATTGTCACTCTTTACCAGCAGTGGAAGCTATGGCGCTGATGGTGCAGGCAGTACGACAGGTAGCTTCAGTTTTGTGGGCGTGGGCAGCGAGGGTGTCGAGACCAACCTGTCGGCGACCGATGGCGGTGCGATTACTCTCAATGCCGTGAGCGCGACCGAGCTGCAAGGGGTGGATGGTGACGGTAATGTGGTGTTCAGCATCAAGATAGTGGAGGTGGATGACGTTGCGCAGCTGCAGACCACCCAGTTTGAGGCACTGTCTCACGGTAACACCGGCCTGTTTGATGAATCGCTGTCATTGTTGTTGAGCGGCCAGAACAGTCTGGGTTTGCGATACAGCGTAACCCGGGTGGATGGCGATGGAGATAGCGTCACAGACAGCGCCACCATCAGCCTGGTAGATGGCGAGCGCTCGGTATTCAGCTTTGATGATGACGGCCCGCGTGCTGGGCTGGCAGAAGAAGCCCCGCGTCTTGGTGCGACCGTGGATGAAAGCCTGGTCAGTCTGGGCGGTGTTGGCAGTGACGGGGTGGCCAGTGCCAGCCTGAGTGCGGCCGACGTACAGGCCCAGTTTGCGCCGGCCTTTGGTGCCGACGGGGTGGGCAGCATCGGCTACAGCCTGGCGCTGGTCGGCAGCAACGTGGCGAGCGGCCTGTATGCGGTCGACCCGCTGGCCGCCAATGGGCAGGGTGCGGCCATCGTGCTCAATCAGGTGGACAACGTCATCACCGGCAGTGTCGGTACGGTGAGCTATTTTACCCTGACGATCAACCCGAGCACCGGGGAAGTGACGCTGGCCCTGCTGGACAACGTCTGGCACGGCGATACCACCAATGTGGATGACAGCGTGGCGCTGACCCTGGACCGCGGCGTGCTGACGTTGGTGCAGACCGTGACTGATGCGGATGGCGACCGTGCCAGCGCGTCTGTAGACCTGGGTGCCAACGGCGTGTTCCGCTTCGAGGATGATGGCCCGCGTGCCGGGCTGGCGGTGGAGGTCCCGCGTCTTGGCGCG
>NZ_CAWNWX010000047.1:0-1231 GCF_963878195.1 Aeromonas sp. HMWF016 | reverse complement strand
GGGGCTGACGGGGCGGGCCGCATCGGCTACAGCCTGGCGCTGACCGGCAGCGACGTGGCGAGCGGTCTGTATGCGGTTGACCCGCTGGCCGCCAACGGCCAGGGGGCGGCCATCGTGCTCAATCAGGTGGGCAACGTCATCACCGGCAGTGCGGGCGGGGTGGATTACTTCACCCTGACCATCAATCCGACCACCGGGGAAGTGACGCTGGCCCTGCTGGACAACGTCTGGCATGGCGACACCACCAGTGCAGATGACAGCGTGGCGCTGACCCTGGACCGCGGCGTGCTGACGTTGGTGCAGACCGTGACCGACGCCGATGGCGATAGCGCCAGAGCATCTGTGGACCTTGGCGCCAACGGTGTGTTCCGCTTCGAGGATGATGGCCCGCGTGCCGGGCTGGCAGAAGAAGCCCCGCGTCTTGGTGCGACCGTGGATGAAAGTCTGGTCAGTTTGGGTGGGGTCGGCGGTGACGGGGTGGCCAGTGCCAGCTTGAGTGCGGCCGACGTACAGGCCCAGTTCGCGCCGGCCTTCGGGGCTGACGGGGCGGGCCGCATCGGCTACAGCCTGGCGCTGACCGGCAGCGACGTGGCGAGCGGTCTGTATGCGGTTGACCCGCTGGCCGCTAATGGCAAGGGTGCGGCTATCGAGCTCAATCAGGTGGGCAACGTCATCACCGGCAGTGTCGGTACGGTGAACTACTTCACCCTGACCATCAACCCGACCACCGGGGAAGTGACGCTGGCCCTGCTGGACAACGTCTGGCACGGCGATACCACCAATGCGGATGACAGCGTGGAGCTGACCCTGGACCGCGGCGTGCTGACTCTGGTGCAGACCGTGACTGACGCCGATGGCGACCGCGCCAGTGCATCTGTAGACCTGGGTGCCAATGGCGTGTTCCGCTTCGAGGATGACGGCCCGCGTGCCGGGCTGGCGGTGGAGGCGCCGCGTCTGGGCGCGACCGTGGATGAAAGCCTGGTCAGTCTGGGCGGTGTTGGCAGTGACGGGGTGGCCAGTGCCAGCCTGAGTGCGGCCGACGTACAGGCCCAGTTCGCGCCGGCCTTTGGTGCCGACGGGGTGGGCAGCATCGGCTACAGCCTGGCGCTGACCGACAGCAACGTGGCGAGTGGCCTGTATGCGGTCGACCCGCTGGCCGCCAATGGGCAGGGTGCGGCCATCGTGCTCAATCAGGTGGACAACGTCATCACCGGCAGTGTCGGTACGGTGA
>NZ_CAWNWX010000046.1:13540-22468 GCF_963878195.1 Aeromonas sp. HMWF016 | reverse complement strand
CGCCCACCTCATCAAGAGGCTAGCTCATCAGTTCGGCGTGTTCCGCCGTGCTGGTAGGGGCGCATTATAGGGAGCCGCGCCGCGATGACAAGAGGAAAACTGCAAAAAATGGCACTTTTTGCAGTTTTCCGGTTCAAGCGTTGTTTAATTGAACAAAAGCCCCGCTTCGGCGAGGCTCTTTCGGGTAATAAACCCTGAATTCACATCAGGTTGCTACCTTTTTGACCAGAATTCGCGAGCGAAGCTGCGCACCTTTTCCCAATCGGTAAATTCGAGGTCCTTGGTAGTATCGGTACTGCCGCCAGTGATCTTCATAATCAGCTGGATAATGCGGGTCTGCCACCAGTTATAGCGAGAGTACTGCAGCGCACCGGCAAACACCCCCAGGGTTTTCGGCTTCCAGGGCGAGAGGCGCAGAAACTTCTTCATATAGGCGTTGGTTTGCGGCGTCTGCTTCTCGGGCTTGCGAGCGGTCAGGTTGACGCAGAAGAAGGCGGCATTGGCGACCTCCAGCTGTTCATGGTGGGCATGAATAAAACTGAGCAGGCTGGGGTGGAAGTTGCCATAGCGGATAGAAGCGCCGATCAACACCTTCTTGTACTTGCTGAGATTGCACTTGGGCAGGGTGTGCAAATCATGCATCACCACTTCGCATCCCGGCATCTCCTCCAGCATGACATCGATGATTTTACGGGTTTGACCGTCCCTAGAGGAATAAAGCACCAGAATCTTGTCCATAACAACCTCAACTACGCCAGAATGCAGGGGTAAACAGTACCAGAAGCGTAAAAATTTCCAATCGACCAAACAACATGGCCAACACCAGTACCCATTGTGCAGCGGGTGAAATATTCCCGAAGTTGGCAGAGACCTCTCCCAGACCCGGGCCTACGTTGGTAAAAGCAGCCGCCACGGCGGTGAATGCGGTCACTTCGTTCAACCCCGTCATCAGCAACAGCAACATGAATATAAAGAAGAGGATGATATAGGTGGCGAAGTAGCCCCACACCGCCTCGACGATACGCTCGGGCACAGCCCGCTTCCCCAGCTTCAGGGTATAGATAGCTCTGGGGTGAACCAACCGCTTCAGTTCACGCATCCCCTGCATAAAGAGGATCATGAAGCGCATCACCTTGATACCGCCACCGGTACTGCCTGCACAGCAGCCGATAAAGGCGGAGAACATCAGCAGCATGGGCAGGAAAGAGGGCCAGTCTGCATACGTAGTGGTGCTATAGCCGGTGGTGGTGCCCAGAGAGACCGCCTGGAACAGACCGTGGTTGAGCGCTTCTTGCCAAGTGGCGTAGTGCCCGTGGGTCAGCAAGGCGATAAAGCAGATCATCACCAGGGTCACCTGGATGGCCAGAAAGACCTTGAGCTCCGCGTCATAGAGGTAGCGCCCGAGCCGAACCGGACGATGGGAAAAGACAGTAAAGTGGAGCGCAAAGTTCACACTGGCCAGCAGCAGGAACACCACGGTAATCAGGTTGATGACCGGACTGTTGAAAAAACCGATGCTGGCATCGTGGGTAGAGAAACCACCGACCGACAGGGTCGAAAACGAATGGCACACCGCATCGAATAGCGTCATCCCAGCCAGCCAGTAGGCCAGTGCACAGAGCGCGGTCAGCAGCAGGTAGATAAACCAAAGCGCCTTGGCCGTTTCAGCGATACGCGGCGTCACCTTGGTATCCTTGACCGGGCCCGGGATCTCGGCACGATAGAGCTGCATGCCCCCGATACCCAGCAGCGGCAACACGGCGACCGCCAACACGATGATCCCCATGCCCCCCAGCCACTGCAGCAGCTGGCGGTAGAACAGGAACGCCTTGGGCAGATTGTCCAGCCCGGTCAGCACGGTGGCGCCGGTGGTGGTCAGGCCGGAGAAAGATTCAAAGAATGCCTCGGAAACCGACATATGCGGGGCATCGCTCAGAATAAAGGGCACAGCCCCCACGCTACCCAGCACCACCCAGAACAGCACCACAATAAGGAAACCCTCTTTCGCTCTGAGCTCCTTCTTGTGATAACGGTTGGGAAACCAGAGTGCGACCCCTAGCAACAGGGCCATGAGGAAAGATTTGATGAACTCGGCGCCGCCCCCATCCCGATAACCAAACGCAACCAGCGCTGGCAGCAGCATGGTCGAGCTGAATAGCGCAACCAGCAAGCCAACGATGCGAATAATGCTCAGGGTGTGCATTCCGGCTCCTACTTCAAAACGATAAAGAGCGATGGATTCTAGCCATCTAAAGGCTTAAGGGATACCCGTCCATGGGTTCTGTCGGTCAATTCGCGGTCAACCCGCTCCCAGACTGCAGACTCCCACGCCACCTGCAGGGTGACCTGCTGGCCGTAATCGGCTGCCAGCAGCTCGCCGTTGTGGCTGCTGATCAGTGACTCGACCACGCCCATGTCGCCATAGTCGCAATGAATGGAGGAAGGGGTACGCGGCACCTTGAGTTCGGTCACCAGCTGCTTGAGGGCTGCCCCCACTCCGCCACCATAGGCCTTGACCAGACCGCCGGTACCAAGCTGGATACCACCGTAGTAACGCACCACGACGGCACAGATCTCTCCATACCCCGAGCCCATCAGCTGAGCGAGGATAGGCTTGCCCGCCGTACCGGAGGGTTCGCCATCGTCGCTGAAGCCATAGACCTGACTATCTTGTGGCGCGCCCGCCACAAAGGCCCAGCAGTGATGGCGAGCGGTCGGATGTTGCCGCTTGATCTGGTTGACCCACCCCTTGGCCGCCTCGACGGTCGGGGTGTGGGCAATCAGGGTAATGAAACGGCTCTTCTTGATCTCTTCGCTGAGCTCCAATGGCGCGGCCGGAATAGAATAAGCTGCCGCCATCAGAGCCCTGCTTGTCTGGTCATGTTCTCCACCCCGTTGGCGTGCAACACCACGTTGTCTTCGATGCGGATGCCGCCGAACGGACGCAGCGCCTCTACCTTGTTCCAGTTGACCCGCTTGCCCTGTTCGCCCTGACGCAGCGGCTCCAGCAGGCTGTCGATGAAGTAGAGACCGGGCTCGATAGTGAACACCTGGCCCACCTCCATCACCCGGGTGCAACGCAGATAGGGGAACTGCTCAGGAGCCGCCAGATGGGTGCCGCGCTCATCCTGCATGAAACCGCCCGCATCGTGCACCTGCAGGCCAAGGAAGTGACCGAGACCATGGGGGAAGAAGACGTTGGTCACCCCGGTGTGGATCATCTCGTCCACCGACATATCCACCAGCTCGGTCGCTTGCAGCAGGCGCGCCAGCTTGTGGTGCATCTGCAGATGCAGCTCGCTGTAACGACGGCCCGGTTTGATCTCGCCGATGATCTCCTGCTGCTGCGCATCCAGCGCCGCGATGAGATCGGCAAACTCGCCGCGCCGCCACGCCCAGGTACGGGTGATATCGGAGGCATAACCGTGAAAATCGACACCTGCATCGATCAGAAAGGAGTAACGCTCGGCATCAGGCACCCGCACAGCCGAGAGATGGGTATAGTGCAGGATGGCCGCATTGCGGTTGATGGCGACAATATTGCCGTAGGGCGCCTCATTGGCCCCCTGCCCGACCGCCTTCATATAGGCCAGATTGATTTCGAACTCGCTCGCCCCCGCCATAAAGGAGTCCTTGGCCGCGATATGACCACGGACACCGATGCGGTTCGCCTCGCGCAGACACTCCAGCTCGTAAGGGGTTTTGTAGGCACGGTGATAGTGCAGGTAGTTGAGCACCGCCTCGGGATTGGGCTGGGTCAGCCCCAGCAGCTCGGCCACTTCCAGATGACCGCCCAGATAGGCCCACTCCTGCTTGTTGCCCGGCAGATGATCGGCGACTTGTTCCGGTCGGGTCAGGAAACGGATATCGAAGAACTCGACCCAGAAGGAATTGGGCAGATCCGCCACCTTGTGCCAGAAATCGACCGGACGATAGAACAGCAGCACCGGTTTGTTCACCCCGTCCACCAGCAGCCAGCAGTGGGGATTGTCCAGCACCGGCAACCAGGCCTTGAAGTGCGGGTTTACCTTGAACGGGTAATCCTGATCATCGAGGAAGATGCGGTGGGTCTGGCCGGAGTGGATGGCCAGCCCGCCAAGTCCCTGTTGCTGCAGGATATCGCGGGTGCGTTGCTGCAAAGTGTCGAGATGCTGGGCAAAAAGTTGGCTGTAGCTGCTCATGGCGTCCTGCTCCGAGGTGAATGTGATTGCAGCATAACATCAAGCGCTTGGCGGCTCGACCCGTCAAGCTGCCGCTTCGTGAGGTAACGCATACGTTACAAACGTGTTTGTTATCAACAGAGAACCAGTCGTTAACAAATCAAAAACAATTCAATACACTGCCGGTAGATACATGAAGTCAGGGATTACTCATGGACAACCTCTGCCTGTGGCAACCGGATCCGCTCGGGATGCAGCAATCCAACCTCTACCGCTTTATGGCTGAGGTGAACCGCTTCCACGGCCTGCAACTGCAGAACTATCCGCAGCTTTACCAATGGTCGGTGGAGAAGACCACCCGCTTCTGGCCACTGGTGTGGCAGCACTGTGGCGTCAAGGGTGAGCTCGGCAACATAGTGGCGGAGAACCGTCAGGATATGCAGCGCACCCGCTGGTTCCCCGACAGCCGCCTCAACTTCGCCGAAAACCTGCTGCGCCGCCAGGATGAGAGCCCGGCCATCATCTCCCGCATCGAAGGGAGCCCAAGCCGCACTCTGAGCTGGCGCGAGCTGGCGGATCAGGTCGCCAGGCTGGCCCAGTGGCTGCGTGGCCAGGGCATCGGCCGGGGCGATGTGGTGGCGGCCTACCTGCCCAATATCCCGGAAACCGTGGTGGCCATGCTGGCAACCACCAGCCTCGGGGCGATCTGGACCTCCACCAGCCCCGACTTTGGCGAGGCCAGCGTGGTGGAGCGCTTCGGCCAGACCCGGCCGCGCGTGCTGTTTGCCGTGGATGGCTATCGCTATAACGGCAAGGAGATCGACATTCAGCAGAAGGTCGCCAGCGTGGTGAGCCAGATCGGCAGCATAGAGCAGACGGTGATGATCCCCCTGCTCGGCAACCCGCTACAGCTTGGTCACGACTGGCAGCAACTACTGGCGAGCCAGCCGGACGCCGGCCTCCAGTTCGAGCCGATGGCTTTCAATGACCCGCTCTACATCCTCTACTCCTCCGGCACCACCGGCAAACCCAAGTGCATCGTGCACGGCATCGGCGGTACTCTGCTGCAACACCTGAAAGAGCACCAGCTGCACTGCGACATCAAACCGGGGGAGCGGATCTTCTACTTCACCACCTGCGGCTGGATGATGTGGAACTGGCTGGTAAGCGCCCTCGCCTCCGGCGCCACCCTGGTGCTCTATGACGGCTCGCCATTTTATCCGGACGGCAATGTGCTGTGGGATCTGGCCCGCGACGAGCAAGTCAGCTTGTTCGGTACCTCGGCCAAGTATCTCGATGCGCTGCACAAGCAGGGTTATGCCCCCATCAAGAGCCACGACTTGCCGCAGTTGCGGCTGATCTGCAGCACCGGCTCAGTGTTGTCGCCGGAGGGGTTCGACTACGTCTATCAGCAGATCAAACAGAATGTGCAACTCAGCTCCATCTCAGGCGGCACCGATATCTGCTCCTGCTTCGTCATCGGCAACCCGCTCAGCCCGGTCTATCGCGGCGAGAGCCAGGGACGCGGCCTCGGCCTCGCGGTGCAGGTGTTCAACGAAGCGGGCCAGCCGGTGCAGGGTGAGAAGGGCGAGCTGGTGTGCACCAAACCGTTCCCGGCCCAGCCCATCTACTTCTGGGGCGACGAAAATGGTGACAAATACCACGCAGCCTATTTCGAGCGGTTCGACAACATCTGGTGCCACGGCGACTGGATCGAGCTGACCCAGACCGGCGGCATTCTGTTCTACGGCCGCTCCGACGCAACCCTCAATCCGGGCGGCGTGCGCATCGGCACCAGCGAGATCTACCGCTACGTCGAGCAACTGGACGAGGTGGAGGAGAGCATCGTCATCGGCCAGCAGTGGCAGCAAGACGAGCGGGTGGTGCTGTTCGTCAAGCTCAAGGCGGGTTGTAAGCTGGATGAGCCGCTGCGCGAGCGGATCCGCCAGCAAATAAAGCAGCACTGCACCGCCCGCCACGTGCCCGCCCGCATCCTGCAGGTGGATGCCATCCCCCGCACCAAGTCCGGCAAGATCGTCGAACTGGCGGTGCGCGAAGTGGTACACAACAGACCCGTCAACAACACCCACGCCCTCGCAGATCCCGAGGTGCTGAACCAGTATCGCGACCGGCCGGAACTGGCCAGTTGATAACAAACTCACATCTATCCGAGGCGCCGCAAGGCGCCTCTCTTTTGCCCGTTTTGTGATGAAGAGCTTTTACTCGAGATCTGTTAAACAAATGTTTTAAATAGGTGTTGAAAATGTCTCCTTTTGGATCAATAGTGAGCCTCGCCCCCTGCTGGGGATAAAGGAGCAACACCCCCCACTGAGTGGGAACAAGGAGACACTCTCATGATCTACCAAGGCGAAACCCTGTCGGTCAGCTACCTCGAAAACGGCATCGCCGAGCTGAGGTTTGATGCCCCGGGTTCAGTCAACAAGCTGGATCGCGCTACCCTGCTCTCCCTGAGCGAAGCGATCGCCGCATTACAACAAGAACGTGAACTAAAAGGTCTGATCCTCACCTCCGGCAAAGACGCCTTTATCGTCGGTGCCGACATTACCGAATTCCTGGAACTGTTCGATCTGCCGCAAGAAGATCTGCTCGGCTGGCTGAAAAAGGCCAACGACATCTTCAATGCCATCGAAGATCTGCCGGTTCCAACCCTTTCCGCCATCAAGGGCCACGCTCTGGGCGGCGGCTGCGAGACCATCCTCTCCACCGACTTCCGTCTGGCCGACACCACAGCCAAAATCGGCCTGCCCGAGACCAAACTCGGCATCATGCCGGGCTTTGGCGGCACCGTCCGTCTGCCGCGGGTGATCGGCGCCGACAACGCGCTCGAGTGGATCACCACCGGCAAGGATTACCGTGCCAATGACGCCCTCAAGGTGGGAGCCATCGACGCCGTGGTCGCCCCCGACGCGCTGCACAGCGCTGCGCTGCAGATGATCAAAGACGCCATCGCGGGCAAACTGGACTGGCAGAGCCGTCGCGCCGCCAAAAAAGCGCCGCTGCGCCTCTCCAAACTGGAAGCCATGATGAGCTTCACCACCGCTGCCGGCATGGTTGCCGCCGTGGCGGGCAAACACTATCCGGCGCCGATGACAGCGGTGAAAACCGTCGAGGCCGCCGCAGGCATGGGCCGTGACGAAGCGCTGGCCGTTGAGGCGCAGGGCTTTATCAAGCTGGCCAAGACCGACGTGGCCAAGGCGCTGGTCGGCATCTTCCTGAACGATCAACACATCAAGGCGCTGGCCAAGAAGGCTGCCAAGCAGGCGAGCAAGGCCACCGGCCATGCTGCCGTACTGGGTGCCGGCATCATGGGTGGTGGCATCGCCTACCAGTCTGCCAGCAAGGGTATTCCGGCGGTGATGAAGGACATCAACGAGAAGGCACTGGCACTTGGCATGGGCGAAGCCACCAAGCTGCTCAACGGCCAGCTCGAGAAGGGCCGCATCGACGGCATCAAGATGGGCCAGGTGCTCTCCGCCATCACTCCGACTCTCAGCTATGACAACGTCAAAGGCGTGGACGTAGTGGTCGAAGCCGTGGTCGAGAATCCCAAGGTGAAAGCCGCCGTATTGGGCGAAGTGGAAGGGATCATCGGCGAAGACGCCGTACTCGCCAGCAACACCTCCACCATTCCCATCTCCCTGCTTGCCAAGGGGCTGAAGCGCCCGCAGAACTTCTGCGGCATGCACTTCTTCAACCCGGTGCACCGCATGCCATTGGTGGAGATCATCCGCGGCGAGCAGACCTCCGATGAAACCATCAACCGCGTGGTGGCCTATGCCGCCGCCATGGGCAAGTCCCCGGTAGTGGTCAACGACTGCCCCGGCTTCTTCGTCAACCGCGTGTTGTTCCCCTACTTCTTTGGCTTCAACAAGCTGGTCGCCGATGGTGCCGACTTCGCGGCCGTCGACAAGGTGATGGAGAAGGAGTTCGGCTGGCCCATGGGCCCCGCCTACCTGCTGGACGTAGTCGGCATCGACACCGGTCACCATGCCGGTGACGTGATGGCGCAGGGTTTCCCGGCACGCATGAGCAAGGAAGGCCGCACCGCCATCGACGTGATGTATGAAGTGAACCGCTTCGGTCAGAAGAATGGCAAGGGTTTCTACGCTTACGAGCAGGACAAGAAGGGCAAGCCGAAGAAAGTGGCCGACGCCGCCAGCTACGAGCTGCTGGCCCCCATCGCCAAGCCGAAACAGGATTTCGACAAGGACGCCATTATCGCTCGCATGATGATCCCGATGATCAACGAGGTGGTGCTCTGTCTGGAAGAGGGCATTGTTGCCACGCCAGCCGAAGCCGACATCGCACTGGTCTACGGTCTGGGCTTCCCTCCCTTCCGCGGCGGCGTGTTCCGCTATCTGGACACTATCGGTCTGGATCGCTACGTGGCCATGGCCGACCAGTATGCCGATTTGGGCCCGCTCTACCGCGTCAGCGACCGCTTACGCGAGATGGCCGCCCAGGGTAAAACCTTCTACTGATTGCGGAAAGGAGATCCATTCATGAAAGACGTAGTCATTGTCGACTGTATCCGGACCCCGATGGGCCGGTCCAAGGGCGGCGCCTTCCGCAACGTGCGTGCAGAAGATCTGTCCGCGCACCTGATGAAATCCATCCTGCTGCGCAACCCCAACCTCGACCCGAACGAGATCGAGGATATCTACTGGGGCTGCGTACAGCAGACCCTGGAGCAGGGCTTCAACATCGCCCGCAACGCCGCGCTGCTGGCCGGTATTCCGAAGCAGGT
>NZ_CAWNWX010000046.1:0-13514 GCF_963878195.1 Aeromonas sp. HMWF016 | reverse complement strand
GTTACCGTCAACCGCCTGTGTGGCTCCTCCATGCAGGCGCTGCACGACGCCTCCCGCGCCATTCAGGTGGGTGATGGGGATATCTTCATCATCGGCGGCGTCGAGCACATGGGCCACGTGCCGATGAGCCACGGCGTCGACTTCCACCCCGGCATGGCCAAGTCGGTGGCGAAAGCCTCCGGCATGATGGGGCTGACCGCCGAAATGCTCGGCAAGCTGCACGGCATCAGCCGTCAGCAGCAGGACGAGTTTGCCGCCCGCTCCCACCGCCGAGCTCACGCCGCCACCGTGGAAGGCCGTTTTGCCAAGGAGATCGTCGGGCTGGAAGGCCATGATGCCAGCGGCGCCCGCTTCTTCTACGACTACGACGAGGTGATCCGCCCGGAGACCACGGTCGAAACCCTGAGCCAGCTGCGCCCGGTGTTTGATCCGGTCAACGGCACCGTCACCGCCGGTAGCTCCTCGGCGCTGTCCGATGGCGCCGCCGCCATGCTGGTGATGAGTGCAGATCGCGCCAAGGCCCTCGGCCTCACGCCGCGCGCCAAGGTACGTGCCATGGCCATCGCTGGCTGTGATGCCGCCATCATGGGTTACGGCCCGGTACCGGCGACCCAGAAGGCGCTCAAACGTGCCGGCCTGACTGTTGGTGATATCGACCTGTTCGAGCTGAACGAGGCGTTTGCCGCCCAGTCTCTGCCTTGCGTGAAGGATCTGGGTCTGCAGGATCAGGTGGACGAGAAGGTAAACCTGAACGGCGGCGCCATTGCGCTGGGCCACCCGCTCGGCTGCTCCGGCGCCCGCATCTCCACCACCCTCATCAATCTGATGGAGGAGAAGGATGCCACCCTGGGGGTTGCCACCATGTGTATCGGTCTGGGTCAGGGTATCGCCACCGTATTCGAACGGGTGTGATAACCAGCCGGATCGACGGGATGCACTACTGAGAGTTGTCCCTTTTTTGGGGCCAATCTGACTGGCCTCTTTTCAAGTCTGTGACGACCGCCACACGGGGTGCTCGTCAGTGGTCAGAAGCTGTCTGTTGGCCGTCCCGTTTGGGTCGGCCTTTTTTCGTTTTAATCTTATCAATAGGCTGTTATTGCCTTAAACCTCACATTAGATAGGGGGCTTGCTTGCTTTTTACTCCCCCGACAGGTTCAATCTGCACAAAAAAATGGGTGGATGCACATACATATGTCAATGAGCAAACAACTGCTGATCGTCGATGACGACCAAGAGATCCGCGAGCTGCTCAATGAGTACCTGACCCGGGCGGGCTTTCAGGTATTGACGGCGGCGGAGGGCAACGAGATGCGCCAGCAACTCGCCCAGCACAGCCCGGACCTGATTATTCTGGACATCATGATGCCCGGCGAGGACGGTTTTACCCTCTGCCAGCAGATCCGTCGTGACTCCCAGGTGCCCATCATCATGCTGACCGCCGCCTCCGACGAAGCGGATCGGGTGATCGGTCTGGAACTCGGCGCCGACGACTATATCGCCAAGCCGTTCAGCCCGCGTGAACTGCAGGCCCGCATCAAGGCGCTGCTGCGCCGCGCCGAATTCCGCCTGCCGGAAAAAGAGAAAGAGCCAAGCCGCCGTCTGCGTTTTGCCGAGTGGACCCTCGATACCCTGAGCCACCAGCTGACCCATGACGATGGCAGCCTGCTGGACCTCTCCGGCAGCGATGCCATGCTGCTCGGCATGTTCCTGCAACAGCCCGGCGTGGTGCTGGATCGGGACACCATCTCGGATGCCACCCGCGGCCGCGAAAGCCTGCCGATGGAGCGCGGTATCGACGTGCAGATCAGCCGTCTGCGCCAGAAGCTGGGCGACAACGGCAAGAGCCCGCGCATCATCAAGACCATTCGCGGCAGTGGCTACATGCTGATCGCCGAGGTGCACGAGCTGCCATGAGCAACAAGTGGTCCTGGGGGGCGCTGGTGCCCCGCTCCCTGTTGTCACGGATGATCCTGCTGCTGTTGCTGGCCATCCTGCTCTCCCAGACCATTCTGACCGGCATCTGGATGCAGCAGATCCAGAAGCGGGAACTGGAGGGGATGCTCAGCACCACCCGCAACCTCGCCATGTCTGCCGCTTCCACCGTCAACTTCTTCAAATCCCTGCCGCTGCAATATCGCCACATCGCGCTGGACCAGCTGCGCAACATGGGGGGCAGCCGCTTCTTCGTCTCGCTCAACGAGGAAGAGATCCACATCAACGCCATCCCCGACAGCGAACGTAAGACGCAGGTGCTGGAGGAAGTTCAGGGAGTGCTGACCCGCAAGCTCTCCGACGCCATGGCGATCAAGGTGGACTTCTCCCGGCCCGATGACCTCCACGTCTTCAACAACGACACCCTGCTGGCGGATCTCCCCTCCTCCTGGGCCCGTTACACCCTGTCGCTGGAACCGCTCAATCCACCGGTGCTGGTGACCCAGATCGAGATTGAAAAGGGGGAGTGGCTCTATCTGGCGGCACTGCTGCCCGCCCCCTACATGACCCTCGACGATACCGTGATGCCAAGCAACCAGGTGCGTTTCATCGCCCTGATGACGGTGTTCCTCTGCTTCTTCACCTTTATGCTGGTGCGCTGGCAGACCCGCCCGCTGCGCCGTCTCGCCAAGGCGGCGGTGAATCTCGGCAAGGATATCGACCAGCCTTCGCTCAAAGAGGAAGGAGCATCGGAAATCGTGGCGGCCACCCGCGCCTTCAACATCATGCAGCACCGCATTCGCCGCTATATCGACGATAGAGAGCGGCTGTTCAGCTCGATTTCCCACGACCTCAAGACCCCCATCACCCGGCTGCGGCTACGGGTCGAACTGCTCGATGACGAGGTACAAATCGCCAAGTTCAACAAGGATCTCGACGAGCTGGAGCTGATGGTGAAAGGGGCGCTGCAGACGGTCAAAGAGACCGACATTCACGAGAATATCGAGGAGATCGACATCAATGCCCTGCTTGAGCAGATGGCGGAGTCGATGAACCTGCACGACGAGCGGCTGACCATCGAAGGCCACTGCAAGTGGCCCTACCGCGGCAAGCTGCTGGCGCTCAAACGCTGCATCGGCAATCTGGTAGACAACGGCATCAAGTACGGCCAGCGGGTACGCATCATCATCATGGATGACGAGGAGATGCTGATCCTCTTTATCATGGATGAGGGCCCCGGCCTGCCGGACGATCAGTTCGAGCGCATCTTCGAGCCCTATTACCGGCTCAGCACGGATCAGGCCGGCACCGGCCTCGGCCTTGGCATCGCCCGCAACATTGCCCACGCCCACGGTGGCGATCTGGTGCTGGAAAATCGTCCGCAAGGTGGCCTGCAGGCCACGCTCTCCCTACCAAGGCAGTAACCTTATGAAGTGGTTGTCTTTTTCTGTCATCGCCCTGCTCTCTGCTCCCGTTGCCGCCTCCCAGGTGGAAGTGCTGCACTGGTGGACGTCCGGCGGCGAAGCGAAAGCGGTCGAAGTGCTCAAATCCGAGTGGACCAAACAGGGCAACCAGTGGAACGACTTTGCAGTGCAGGGCGGAGGTGGCAAGAGCGCCATGACGGTATTGAAGAGCCGGGCATTGGCCGCCAACCCGCCCGAAGCGGCACACCTCAAGGGTTACGAGCTCAAGGAGTGGGCTGGACTCGGCTTTTTGCGCGATCTCAGCCCGATGGCCGAACACCTCGGCTGGTACAGTCAGATGCCGCCCATGGTGCGTGCTACCCTCAGCCAGAATGGCGCCCTGATGGCGGTGCCCACCGGCATCCACCGGGTCAACTGGCTGTGGCTCAACCGCAAGGTGTTCGAGCGCAACAAGCTGACTCCGCCCACCAGCTGGGCCCAGTTTGTCACCGTCGCCGACCAGCTTAAAAAACGGGGCATCACCCCGCTCGCCATCGGCAATGAGCCCTGGCAGCTGGCGGTACTGTTTGAAACGGTGGCGCTCGGTGAGGGCGGAAAAGAATTCTATCGCAAGGCGTTCCTCGAACAGGACAGCGCCACCCTGACCGGCCCCGATATGGTGCGGGTGTTGACCCGTTTCCAGCAACTGCGCGCCTATGTGCCGCAAAAATACGCTGGTCTGAAGTGGCATCAGGCCACCAATCTGCTGGAGAGCGGTGGCGCCGCCATGCAGTTGATGGGCGACTGGGTGAAGGGTGAACTGAGTGCGGGCAACTACCGGCCGGGTGAGGATATCGCCTGCCTGCCGAGCCCGGGTAGCGCCGGACTGTTCAGCTACAACCTCGACTCCATCGCCATGTTCAAACAGCGGGATCCGGCCCAGTTGCAGGCGCAGGGTGATCTGGCCCAGCTGCTGATGACGCCAAAATTCCAGGAGGAGTTCAATCGAGTGAAGGGGTCGATCCCGGCGCTGACCAATCCCGACATGAGCAAATTCGACCGCTGCGCCGTCCGCTCCTATCAGGATTTCCTGCTGGCGGAAAAGCAGGACAATCTGCTGCCCAGCATGGCGGAAGGGATGGCGACGCCGACCAATATGCGGCAGGCGATCCTCGATGTGCTGAGCAACTTCTTCAACGACCCCAAGGCCAACCCGGAGCAGACGGCGCTGCATCTGGAGCGGGCGATGCGCTCGACCCGCTGATCCGGGCACATTGCCAAACGGCAGAAATGACAAAGGCGGAATTGCTCCGCCTTTGTTGTTGAATCGTCATCCGATTCAGGATTGATCGTTCTCGTCCTCATCCTCGTCATAGTAATCGCTGAGCTCGATCCAGAGCCCCAACCCGACCATCACCATGGAGCCGAACCAGGTACCGGTATTCCCGATCGGGCTGCCCATCACTATCATGGCGAAGGACAAGAACCCCATGCCTGCATAGGCTTGTAATCTGCCGTAGGAGACCTGCATATTCACCTCCTTGTTGAATATGGTTCAATTTTTATATTACTCGTCCGGCGCAAGCTGGATAGGGCGGAATAACATTTCGGTTACATATGCTGGTTGATGGGGCGTTTGTTTGATTATTTTTTAGCCCTGAGTATCATTGGCAGCCGAATAGGTTGAAGGTTGATAATAGATGAGTGATTTATTCTGCGATGCAACTCACGAGTTGGACGCAATCGGGCTTCGTTGCCCGGAACCTGTGATGATGGTGCGTAAAAAAGTGCGGCTGATGACTGACGGGGAGACCCTGCTGGTCAGTGCCGACGATCCCTCAACCACCCGCGACATCCCCAGTTTCTGCCGCTTTATGGATCACACTCTGGTCGCCAGCGAGACAGAGCAGGCACCCTACCGTTATCTGATCCGCAAGGGTCAATAATCCCCCGTTCCCGGAGCACGCCATGACAACCATTACCCGAATCGGCACCACCCAGCGTTGGTCTGACGTCGTCATTCACAACGGCACCCTCTATGTGGTGGAAGTCCCCGTCAGCGAAGAGGCCGACATCCACCAGCAGACCCGCGAAGTGCTGACCAGTCTGCAACGCCTGCTGGAAGCCAACGGCTCCGGCGTCGACAAGATCCTGATGGCCAACATCTATCTCAAAGACATTGGCGACATCGCCGCATTCAACGAGCAGTGGGATGCCTGGATCCCGGCTGGCACCGCACCGGTACGCGCCTGTGTACAGGCCCGTCTGGCCCATGAAGGCTACAAGGTGGAAATGCAGCTGACTGCGGCGGTCTAAGAGGCTTATCCCCCTCATCCCCCAGCCCTTCCCCCGCAAGGGGAGCAGGGAGCAAAGAACAAGGTGCCATTGCTTGCAGCGGCACCAATAAAAAGGCCCCGCCATCACTGGCGGGGCCTTTTTGTTGCCAAAAACCGGATAGCTTAGGCTGTCGGTGTCAGGGTGATGGTCACCCGACGGTTCTGGGCTTTGCCGGCTGCGGTGCTGTTGGTGGCAATCGGCTGATCCGGACCAACACCTGTAGTAGCGATACGGCTACCCGCAACGCCCTGACCAATCAGCTGGGCAGCAACGGCATCGGCGCGCTCACGGGAGAGCTTCATGTTCAGATCGCGGGAACCTGTGCTGTCGGTGTGACCGACTACGTTCAGGCGAGTCTTGTCGAACTCGGCAACCACCATGGCCACGCCGGACAGGGTGTTGGCGCCAGCCGCTTTCAGCTGGGAGCTGGAGCTGTCGAAGGTGACATTGTTCGGCATGTTGAGGATCAGCTCGTTGCCATTACGGGTAACGCTGACGCCAGTGCCCTGCAGCTTCTCGCGCAGCTTGGCCTCCTGCACATCCATGTAGTAACCGATACCACCACCCAGCGCCGCACCGGCGGCTACGCCAGTCAGGATACCCTTCTTGCGGTCACCCTTGCTGGAGGAGAGCGCGCCTACTGCGGCACCGGCAGCGGCACCGGCCAGCGCGCCCCAGGCGCCCTTGGAGGTCTGGGATTCGCCAGTGTAGGGGTTGGTGGTACAGCCACTCAGGGCAACGGCCAGTGCAACTGCGGGAACCAGAGTCTTGAAATGCATGAAAAAACCTCAAAAAAACAACTCGATAAACTGAAGGGCGGCATTCTACCCCAGAGGTGTGCCAAGGTGTGACGTCAGCAGAAAGAGAGTCACACCGGACAGAAAAGGGCAGTATCGGTCATTGAACTGGATCTTCCCTGAACCAGAGGGAAAAACCTGACGAAGAGAATGGATATGTGATTAAAGGAAGGCCGTAGGGTGGCCCCATTGACTACTATTGAAGGTACTGTCAATAGGGCATCCGAGGGTTCCATGTCTTCACTGCTTCGCAATATTTCGATCCGGCGCCTGCTGCTGGGGGCAAGCCTCATCATCTTGCTGACCATGATTTTGAGCAACATCTGGCGCAGCACATTGACCAGCCAGCTCGGACTGCTACCGAGCGAAGTCATCAAGATCACCAACGTCCAGATAGCGCTGCAGGAGCTGCGTTACCACACCACCCAAGTACAACAATTCCTCACCGATGCAGCCGCATCGGGGGAGCAGGACTCCATCGGCGAGGCAGAGCAGCATGCGCAGGCGGCTCGTCAGCTACTCGACACCCTGCCCCGGCTGCAGAGTGCCCTCACCCCCCTGCTGACCCGTCAGCTGGAAGTGGGCAAGCGGATGGTCGATGCCTATCTCAAAGAGGGACGTGATGCAGGCAACCGCCTGATGAAGGAGCCGGATCAGGGGTTCGATGCACTGACCGATAGCATCTCCGGCGCCGTCGAACAGGCGCTCGAACAGCAGCGGCAACAACTGCAGCAGCAGGAGCTCGCCATCGAAAATCAGAACCAGACCCTGCAGAGCCAGGATATGATCCTGCTGCTCGTCAGCCTGGCCGTTATCATGCTGATGCTGCTGCTGATCCACCTCAAAACCGTGCAGCCCTTGCAGCAACTGATGGCACAGCTGGTCGAGCTGGCCAATCGCAGCCACAATCTCACCTTCCGGCTGCGCATTCAGGGGCAGGACGAATTCGCCTATCTGGCCAAGGTGTTCAACCGCTTCCTCGACAATATCGACAGCCTGATCGGCTCGGTGCAGCAGGTTTCCCACAAGACCCATGACAAGATGGCACTGCTGATGAACCACTCCGGCAGCACCTTCAACAGCATGCAGCAAGCCCAGCAAAACACCGACATGCTGGCGGCCGCCATCAACGAAATGACCGCTACCGTCCACAACATCGAGCACAATACCGAACAAGCCAGTCAGGATACCCTGCTCACCCAGCAGCAGGCCCACGATGGTCAGCAGCAGGTGAGCCAGACCATCGCCCTGATCCGTCAGGTCGCCGACCATATCGAGCAATCCGCCGGTGAAGTGACCCAGCTGGATCAGGAGAGCACCCAGATCGGCAACATCTTGCAGGTGATCCGTACCATCTCGGAACAGACCAACCTGCTGGCCCTCAACGCGGCCATCGAGGCGGCCCGGGCTGGCGAGCAGGGGCGCGGCTTTGCGGTAGTGGCCGACGAGGTGCGCCAGCTTGCCATCCGCACCCAAGCGGCTACCGTCGATATCCAGCAGCGGATCGAGGCGCTGCAGAACAACACCCGCCATGCGGTCAACACCATGCACACCACCCGCAATGTCAGCGAACAGGCGGTCAATCAGGCGGCCGGCACTGGCGAAACTCTAAACTCTATCGTCGAGGCGATCACCCGGGTAGCCGACATGAACGGCCAGATCGCCACTGCGGCGGAGCAGCAGGCCAAGGTGACCGAAGAGACCAACCGCAACGTCATGCTGGTCGCCAACATCGCCCGCGAGTGTCTGGACCTTTCGCGCGAGAGCCGCACCCACACACGGGATCTCAATCAGGCCAATGAGGAGATCCGTCTGGTCAGCGATCAGTTCGAGGTCAACTCAAACCCCCACAATGGTAACGAGCAAGACCTGCTGCACTGGAACGAATCCTTTATGGTCAACGTGCCGAGCGTGGACCGCCAGCATCAGGGGCTGTTCGAGGCGATGAACCGCTTCTACCACGCGGTCCGTGACAACAGTCCGCCCCAGCAGCGCAAACAGCGGCTGGACGAGCTGCTCAAGCTGGCGACCCAGCACTTTGCCGATGAAGAAAAGAGCATGGAGCAAGCCTGCTACCCCGATCTGCAACGCCACAAGCAGGAGCACGTCAAACTGCTGGCCGAGCTGGGCGCCCTGATCCGCCGGGAAGGGGGCGACGAGCAGGAGCGCAATATGGAGATGATCATCTTCCTCAAGAACTGGCTGCTCAACCACATCTTCCGGGTGGACAAGCAGTACAGCGACTGCATGATCAAGGCGGGGGTGAAGTAACCCCCCCTCACCTTGCCAAAAACAACAATGCCAGTCAGCCATGACTGGCATTGTTGTTTTCGGGGCTGGTTTGGCAGAACTATGTGCGGGGCTGGCGGGCGGCCTGCTGGCATTCGGCATGGCAGGGGCAGCTGACCAGATGATCGTTCACCATCCCCACCGCCTGCATAAAGGCGTAGCAGATGGTGCTGCCGACAAAGGTAAAGCCACGCTTCTTGAGCGCTTTGGACATGGCATCCGACTCAGGCGACGTGGCCGGAATATCGCCGTTGCCGTGGCGCTGGTTGACGATGGGAGCGCCACCGACAAATCCCCACAAGTAGTCGGCGAAGTCGATCCCCTGCTCCTGCAACGCCAGATAAGCGCGGGCGTTTTTGATGATCGATTGCACCTTGAGTCGGTTGCGGATAATGCCGGTGTCCTGCATCAGCCGCTCCACATCCTGCTCGTCGAACTGCACGATACGCAGCGGATCAAAGTCGGCATAGGCGCGGTAATAGCTCTCGGTGCGTTTGAGGATGGTGATCCACGACAGCCCCGCCTGCTGGCCATCAAGGCAGAGCTTGGCAAACAGCTCGCGGGAGTCATAGACCGGCCTGCCCCACTGTTTGTCATGGTATTCAATGTATTCCGGGTCTTTGGTCACCCAGGCGCAGCGCAGTTCCATTTCCTCTCCCTCGTTATTTCAGCGGTTTCCCTGACCCTGCCCACTCTGCAGGCGGCATCGCTCACATCATATACCGGACATCCCGCCCGACCAGCCAGAGCGCAGCACCATCCCGCGAATCCGCTGCAATTTCGCCTATTATCCGACCATGCCAGACGGTATACTCCCTCGGTTCACATTCAGCAAATCTTGCTCTGATTTTCATTTCGCGCGAAAAAAATTATGCAAAAATTCGATGTCAAAACCTTTCAGGGCCTGATCCTGCAGCTGCAGGACTATTGGTCCCGCCAGGGCTGTACCATCATTCAGCCGCTGGATATGGAAGTGGGTGCCGGTACTTCCCACCCCATGACCTGTCTGCGTGCCCTGGGCCCGGAGCCCATCGCCTGCGCTTACGTGCAACCGTCCCGCCGTCCGACTGACGGCCGCTACGGTGAAAACCCGAACCGCCTGCAGCACTACTACCAGTTCCAGGTGATCATCAAGCCTTCCCCCGACAATATTCAGGAACTCTATCTGGGCTCCCTGAAAGAGCTGGGCATGGATCCTGAAATCCACGACATCCGCTTCGTGGAAGACAACTGGGAAAACCCGACGCTGGGTGCCTGGGGTCTGGGTTGGGAAGTGTGGCTGAACGGCATGGAAGTGACCCAGTTCACCTACTTCCAGCAGGTTGGCGGCCTCGAGTGCAAGCCGGTCACCGGCGAGATCACCTACGGTCTCGAGCGTCTGGCCATGTACATTCAGGGCGTAGACAGCGTCTACGATCTGGTCTGGTCTGACGGCCCGCTGGGCAAGACCACCTATGGCGACGTGTTCCACCAGAACGAAGTGGAGCAATCCACCTACAACTTCGAACACGCCGATGTGGAGTTCCTGTTCCACTGCTTCGAGCAGTACGAGAAGGAAGCCCAGAATCTGCTGGCACTGGAAAAACCGCTGCCGCTGCCTGCCTACGAGCGCATCCTCAAAGCCGCTCACTCCTTCAACCTGCTGGATGCCCGCAAGGCCATCTCGGTCACCGAGCGTCAGCGCTACATCCTGCGCATTCGCACCCTGACCAAGGCCGTGGCAGAGGCTTATTACGCCTCCCGCGAAGCGCTGGGCTTCCCGATGTGTCAGCGCAGTGAGAACAAGCAAGGTTAAGGAACGGACATGGCACAACATACATTTCTGGTAGAGATCGGTACTGCTGAGCTGCCGCCCAAAGCCCTGCGCTCCCTGGCCGAAGCCTTTGCCGACAACTTCAAAGCCGAACTGACCAAGGCCGACCTGGCCTTCGGCGACGTCGAGTGGTTTGCCTCACCGCGCCGTCTGGCGCTGAAAGTGAGCGAGCTGGCCGGCGAACAGCCGAGCAAGAGCGTCGAGAAGCGCGGCCCGGCCGTGGCTCAGGCGTTCGATGCCGAAGGCAAGCCGACCAAGGCTGCCGAAGGCTGGGCCCGTGGCAACGGCATCACCGTTGAGCAGGCCGAGCGTCTGGTCACCGACAAGGGTGAGTGGCTGGTTCACACCGCCAAGGTCGAAGGCCGTCCGGCCAAAGATCTGCTGGGCGAGCTGGTTGCCTCTGCACTGGCCAAGCTGCCCATCCCGAAAATGATGCGCTGGGGCGACAAGACCATCCAGTTCGTGCGTCCGGTCTTCACCGTGACCCTGCTGCTGGATGGGGATCTGGTTCCCGCTCACATTCTGGGTATCGACTCTGCCCGCACCATCCGCGGTCACCGCTTTATGGGCGAGCCCGAGTTCACCATCGACAACGCCAGCCAGTACCCGCAGATCCTGCAGGAGCGCGGCATGGTGATTGCCGACTTCATGGCGCGCAAGGCCAAGATCAAGGCTGACGCCGAAGCGGCCGCTGCCGCCTTCGGTGGTGTGGCCGATCTGGACGACGCCCTGCTGGAAGAAGTGACTGCACTGGTCGAGTGGCCGGTGGTGCTGACCGCCAACTTCGAAGAGAAGTTCCTGGCCGTGCCGGCTGAAGCGCTGGTGCACACCATGAAGGGTGACCAGAAGTACTTCCCGGTCTACGACAAGAACGGCAAGCTGCTGCCGAAGTTCATCTTCGTCACCAACATCGAGTCCAAAGACCCGAGCCAGATCATCAGCGGCAACGAGAAGGTGGTTCGCCCCCGTCTCTCAGACGCCGAGTTCTTCTTCAAGACCGACCTCAAGCAAACCCTGGCCTCCCGCCTGCCGCGCCTTGAAACCGTGCTGTTCCAGCAACAGCTGGGCACCGTCAAGGCCAAGGTCGAGCGCATCGAGACCGTCGCCGGCTTTATCGCCGAGCGCATCGGTGCCGACGTGGCTCAGGCCAAGCGTGCCGGTCTGCTCTCCAAGTGTGATCTGATGACCAATATGGTCGGCGAGTTCACCGACACCCAGGGTGTCATGGGGATGCACTACGCCCGTCACGATGGCGAAGACGAAGCGGTGGCCGTGGCCCTCAACGAGCAGTACATGCCGCGCTTTGCCGGCGATGCCCTGCCGTCCGGTCTGGTTGCCTGCGCCGTCGCGCTGGCCGACAAGTTCGACACCCTGGCCGGTATCTTCGGCATCGGCATGCTGCCGAAGGGTGACAAGGACCCGTTCGCCCTGCGTCGCGCCGCCATCGGTGCCCTGCGCATCATGACCGAGAAGCAGCTGGACTTGGATCTGGTTGAACTGGTTGAAGAAGCGGTACGCGTCTACGGCGACAAGCTGACCAACCAAACCGTCGTTACCGACGTGGTCGACTTTATGCTGGGCCGCTTCCGCGCCGCCTATCAGGACGAAGGCATCGGTGCCGACGTGGTGCTGGCCGTACTGGCCCGCCGCCCGACCCGTCCGCTCGACTTCGATCGTCGCGTCAAGGCCGTCAGCCACTTCCGCACCCTGGATGCCGCACTGGCACTGGCTGCCGCCAACAAGCGCGTGAGCAACATTCTGGCCAAGGTCGAAGGCGAACTGCCGACTGCCGTCAAACCGGAACTGCTGGTCGATGCCGCCGAGAAGGCGCTCGCCACCCAGGTTGCCGAACTGCAAGCCGAACTGGCCCCGCTGTTCGCCGCCGGTGACTATCAGGCTGCCCTCACCCGTCTGGCCGCCCTGCGCGAGCCGGTCGACACCTTCTTCAACGAAGTGATGGTGATGGCCGACGACGAAGCCCTCAAGGCCAACCGTCTGGCGCTGCTGAACAACCTGCGCAACCTGTTCCTGCAAGTCGCGGATATCTCCCTGCTGCAGTGATGTTGGTTGGGTTGAGTGATATTAAAAACGGCGCCGTAAAGGCGCCGTTTTTATTAGCAGTGATAATTCAAAATGGAATTTCATCATTTAACATCTCAACCTCTACAAAATATATTATCTGAGACGC
The DNA here is from genome assembly GCF_963878195.1 of Aeromonas sp. HMWF016. Classification (NCBI taxonomy): domain Bacteria; kingdom Pseudomonadati; phylum Pseudomonadota; class Gammaproteobacteria; order Aeromonadales; family Aeromonadaceae; genus Aeromonas; species Aeromonas sp. HMWF016. The sequence goes on along the minus strand of NZ_CAWNWX010000046.1, from coordinate 755 downwards.
TGTAACACCGAGAATATATTCAGCCACCTCTAAAGTAGCAACACCACCTTCCGCTCCACCATGTCCCACTCCATTTCCACCACTGCGATAGGCATAAATCCCCTCTATTGTTTTTACCAATGCTTTGGGTATTTCATAGTCATTAGTTTTCAAAAACCATTTTGCCAAGTCACCTAAAGTTGCAGCTTTAGATGCAGGGAATAATGCTTTACCGGCCGCCTCGACTGCGCAAACAGCCTCTTTCACACAATTCTCATAATCAGGAGCAGTAGGATTTCTGAAAAAATCAAGAGCTTTTGTATAATGTTTTCTTGACTCATTTAACCTACTATCACCCATGACAACATGTGCTCTAGTTACTTTATCTTCTGTATGCCTGCGACCGCGGCGTCTCACAACACCATCAGAAAACTCAAATGCCAAATTTTCCTCAAGAATAAGACGCTCAATTTCACTTGCTATATATATTTGAACATCTCTTTTTTCTTTGACTAACTCTACAGTTACATAACCCTGAAAAACATCCTGAGCCAGGTGAGAATATATTCTTTCACAAAAATCAAATGCCTTATCCCACGCCAGAGAAAATAAAAGACCCTCCACATCAGATTTTGCTTTCTCAATGTCTCTGACTAACGAGTTGTCATATAAAACAGGTTGAACTCTAAATAGCTGTTCCGAATAGTAGATCACTGGAGGAAGGGAACTCAGTCCAGTTTGTGCGATCTCATTAGTCGCCAAACAAAACAAGCCAC
>NZ_CAWNWX010000045.1:6044-22696 GCF_963878195.1 Aeromonas sp. HMWF016 | reverse complement strand
CGGCGCCACACTCCAGCGCGATGGCGCTCTGATCTGCCGCCGCCAGCCCCTCGGCCAGCAGTGTGCTCAGGGTGGTGGTCGGCAGCGGATGGTCGGTTTGGTTCCAGCGCGCCAGCTCTGCCTGCTCGCAAGGCAGCAGCAGCGGCAAGCGCACCGCCAGGGCCTCGTCATCCGCCTCACTCCAGGCCGCCAGATAGGCTACCAGCCGGGCCAGATGACGTTCGCTCTCCTGTTGGCTGAAGCGCCCCTGATGTGCTTCGAGGGTCAGGGTCATCGCGCCTGCCTCCTCGGCAAAATAGAAGGCGCACTCCTCCACCAGCCCCGCCGCCAGCACCTGCACCTCGCCACGAACTTCGTTGTGCCCTTCACCAACGCTGAGGGTACGGGCAAAGGGCATTAGATTGACCTGAGGGCCAAACAACGGCTGGCCAGGCTGACGCTGTTGCAACCACTCCTGACGACAACCCTGATGGCGGCGCAGGGCGGCAAATTGCCGTTCGACCTGTGCCAGCAACTCCCCTACCCGGCTGGTGCCGCTCAGCTCGATGCGCAGGGGCACCACATTGACCTTCATGCAGGGGGTATCGGCCGCCACTGAGCCCAGCCGCCCCATCAGCGGAATCCCCAGCACCACCTCGCCAGTGCCGCTCATCCGCTGCACATAGCTGGCCACCGCCGCCAGCAGCAGGCTGTAGGGGTGACAGGCCGAGCGACTCGCCCGCGCCACCAGTGCCTGCCACTGGCGGCCAGCAAGCCGCTGTTCAAGACGATATGTGGGGCCCGGCCCTTGCGCCGGACGTCGGGAGAGTGACGCAGGGCTCTCCACCCCGGCCAGCTGCTGCACGAAGAAATCGCGATCCCGCGCGGCGCGCGGCGAATCCTGATAGGCCGCCTCCTCGGCCAACAATTCCTTCTGGGTCGCATAGTGGCAGGGTGCTGGCTGCTCGCCGGCGCAGAGCGCCTCATACCAATTTGCCACCCTCTGGCAGAGCAGGCTCAGGCCAAAGCCATCGATGGCGATATGGTGCACGGCGATAAACCAGGCCCACCGCCCCTCGCCAAGGCGATAGAGCGTCGTGGTAAACAGCGGCCCCCCGGCCAGATTGAAGGGGGCGGCCAGCTGCGCACGCATCTCGGCCTGCGCGGCTGCGAGTGGGTCGGCTTCGCTGCGCAGATCCCGCTCGGCCAGCTGCCAGCAGGCGGGATTGGCCACCATCTGCGGGCCATCGGCAGTGGCCACAAAGGCGCAGTGCAGACCGGGGATCTCGTCGATGGTCTGGCGTACCGCGCGGGTGAAGTGATGGGGAGCCAGCGCCCCCTCCAGCAGCCAATACTCGCCGGTGTTGCAGGTGGGGCTCTGCGGGTATTTTTGCTGGGCAAACCAGATGCCAGCCTGAGCGGTGGTTAGCGGCCAGCGCGGGTGTTCACCACGCTGGTGGGTGGCGCGCATCGCCATTGTCTGTTCCATGGGAATGTCCTTGCGCAAACATCGAGCGGGCAGCGGCTTGCCCCTGCCCGCATGGCTGAAAAGCGAGGAGGCAAGGCCTCCTCCATGAAGAAGGTGTCACGCCTGCCAGATCGGCAGCGCGCGGGCTAGACCCCCAGGGTGGCACCGCCATCGACCACCAGATCCTGCAAGGTGATATGGCTGGCGGCATCGGAGGCGAGAAACAGCACGCAGGCAGCCACCTCGTCGGGTGTTCCCAATTTGCCAAGGGGGATCCCCAGCTTGAACTGCTCGGGCAGGCCAGCGATGGTGCGCAGCTCCCCTTCGCGCTGCTCCGCCTCCCCCTCCTGCCACATGCCGCAGAGCATCGGGGTACGGGTCGAGCCCGGCGACACCAGATTGCAGCGCACCCCATAGGGGGCGAGCTCCAAGCCTGCCGTTTGGGTCAGGCTGGTCAACGCCGCCTTGGAGGCGCCATAGATGCCCATCCCCACTCGCGGCACCCGACCGGCATTGGAGGAGACATTGACGATGGCCCCCCTGCGCCGCCCCTTAAACCAGGGGGTCAGGGCCCGCATCAGGTAGAAGGGGGCGAAGGTGTTGATAGCGAAGGTGCGCAGTAAAAGGGCGTCATCCACCTCATCGAGCCTGCCGGTCGCCAGCACGCCAGCGACATTGACCAGCACATCGGGCCCCAGCCCCTCGTCCAGCAATTGTTCGCAACAGCGGGTCACGGCCTCGCTGTCACTCACGTCGATCACCACCCCCTTCACGTTGCCGGGCAGCGCCTCGGCCAGTTGCAGATCGAACACAACCACGCTGGCTCCCGCCTCGGCAAAGGTTCGTGCCACCGCATGGCCAATCCCCTGCGCTGCGCCGGTTACCCAGACGGTTCTGCCTTGCCACTCGCTCATGGGGTGCACTCCGGCTCGCTGACGTGATCTTCGTTGACCTGATAAGCCGTGGCCTGACTGACATTGAGCTGGCTGACATTGGGCTGACTGACATTAAGCTGACGGGAGAGAAGCCCCCACCAGTGAGCCAGGGTAGGCGTGCGGGCCAGCTCGGCCAGCTCCACCACCAGCCCCTGCTGGCGCCACTCCTCCACCAACCCCATCACAGCCAGCGAGTCGAGACCGTAGTCGAGCAGGTTGTCATCCTCGGTGGGCTGTTCCTGCTGCATATCGGCGGGCAGCCGCGCCAGCACCTGAGCACGCAGTGACTCCCGAGTCAGGGGACGTTTGCTGGCCGCCATCACCTCGGCCACGGTAATCACCCGACCGGCATTGCGGCTGACATAGGAGAGCGCCAGCAGATGATCCTCGCGGGAGAAGTCGGCGATGGCATCTGCCACCAGGAAGGGGCGGATATCGCGCATAAAGGCATCGACCGCCGTCTGCATCACCCCGATATGGCCGTAGATGCCGCAGATCACCAGCTGATCCCGCCCCCATTCGGCCATCAGCTCTGCCAGCGGTGAGCGGCAAAAAGCGCTGTAGCGCCACTTGGTCAGCACCGTATCCTGCGGCTCTGGCGCCAGCGCAGGAACGATGGGTTGACGCTCCGGCGCTCGGGTCAGCCCGGGCCCCCACATGTCGTTGAGCAGGGCGCGATCGGCCTGACTCTGTTCGGCTGGCTGGGCGGTATAGACCACCGGCATACCGAGGGCACGCGCCTGACGGATCAGGGTGGCGATATGGTCGATGACCTGATTGATCAGCGGATTGCCCGGCCCGTAGAAATCGACGAAATAGTGCTGCATATCATGGACCAGCAAGACGGCGCGGCCCGGTTCGAAGGGCCAGTTCACCCGCCCGGTGGGCAGCTCCTCAGCGGTGGGCAGCGGATAGGCGGCGAGGGATTGAATGGTCATGCACACTCCTTGGCGAGCTGCTCGCGCAGCGTCTGTTTGTCTATCTTGCCGACCGGGGTGTGGGGCAGTTGCTCCACCAGCACCACGCGATCGGGCAGTTTGTAATCGGCCACCCCCTGCTCGCGCAGGAAACGGCGCAAGCGGGGCAGATTGAGGGGCTCGCGGCACATCAAAAAGGCGCAGCTGCGCTCCCCGAGCATGGTATCCGGCATGGCGACCAGTGCCGCCTGCCGCACCTCCGGATGAGTAATCAGCAGCTCTTCAATCTCGATGGCGTCGATCTTCTCCCCGCCCCGGTTGATCTGATCCTTGTTGCGTCCCACCACCATCAGATGGCCGCCGGGCAAGCGGCAGACCAGATCGCCGGTGCAGTAGAAACCGTCCCGGTCGAAAGCCCGCTGCTTGTGGGCATCAGCCTTGAAGTAGCCGCGAAAGGTGTAGGGGCCACGCGTCCAGAGTTCGCCACACTCACCATCAGGCAAGGGGCGTCCGTCGCTGCCTCGCACCTCCACCTCGTCGCCCGGGCTCATCGGGCGGCCCTGGGTATTGACGATGAGCCAGTGGTCATCCTCGATGCGGGTGTAGTTGACCAGCCCCTCGGCCATGCCGAACACCTGCTGCAAGCGGCAGCCAAGGCGGCTCGCCACCGCCTCGGCGTGAGCCGGGCTGAGGCGCGCACCGCCCACCTGCACACACTCCAGAGAGGTCTGCGGATAGTAGCTGGCCGCCTCCAGCCAGAGCGCCAGCGCCGGTGGCACAAGTGCCGCCCAGTTGACCTGATGACGCTGCACCAGCGGCAGACAGGTTGCCGCAGAGGGATCTTTTGCCAGCACCACGCAGCCACCGGCATAAAACACCCCGAGTGCGCCGGGGGAACTCAGGGGAAAGTTGTGGGGTGCCGGCAGGGCGCAGAGATAGATCACCCGCTCATCCCAACCGCACACCGCCACACTCTGGCGCACGCTGTAGCCATAGTCATCGTGGGTACGGGGGATCAGTTTGGGGGTGCCGGTACTGCCGCCGGAGAGCTGGAAAAAGGCGACCTGATCGGCTGGAGTCGGTGTAGGCGCAGCAGCCACCTGCACAGAACCATCTGCACGGGTCATGGATTGAGGCTGACGCCATGCAAATCCAGACTGAAGATCGCCCCCTTCAGCCTGTTCGAAAAGCAGTGTCTGACAGGAAGGCGCCACCAGCTCGTCAAGGGCCGCGAGGCTCCCCGCTTCACCGGAAAAGCCGGGATGAGAGGGACTGAGTACCAGCAAGGCGGGCTCAATCTGGCGAGCAAAGGCCACCAGCTCGCGCCGCTGATGGCTATAGAGGGCGTGCACAGCCACCACACCGCAGCGGATCAGGGCAAACCAGCAGATATAAAACTCGGCGCAGTTGGGCAACTGCACCAGCGCGGTATCACCGTGGCCCAGCCCGCGCGCCGCCAGCCGCGCCGCCAGCGCATCGACCTCACGTTTTAACTGGCCATAACTGAGAGTGCGTTCACCGCAGATCAGGGCCGTGCGCTCGGGATAACGTTCGGCGGAGTCATCGAGCAGGGCGGTGAGCGGTTGCCCGCACCACCAACCTTGTGCCCGGTAGTGGGCCGCCAGCTCTGCAGGCCAGGGGGTAAAGGGCACCAGCGGCTTCATGTTGTCACCTCCGGCTCCCGGCTTTCGAGACCAAACGCCCGCAGCATGGTGCCGAGCTTGGCGGCGGTCTCTTGCCACTCCGCTTCCGGCGAGGAGCCCACCACCACCCCGGCGCCGGCATAGAGCCGCAGCTGCCTGCCAGCCAGTACGCCACAGCGGATGGTGACCACCCACTCGCCATTGCCGTCGGCATCCATCCAGCCGACGGCGCCACAGTAGAAGCGGCGATCGTACCCCTCAAGCCGGGCGATGGCATGACGAGCAGCCGAGAGCGGCGTGCCGCACACCGCTGGCGTCGGGTGCAGTGCCAGCGCCAGTGCCAGCACGGGAGAAGGCTCATGGAGCCGCCCGGCGATACGGGTCGAGAGGTGCCACATGGTAGGGGTCGCGATCACCTGCGGCTCAATGGGGACGTCCAGCTCGCGGCAGAAGGGAGCGAGGGCCGCAGCGACCGCATCGGCCACCAGCGCATGTTCATAGCGATCCTTCTGGGCACCCAGCAGTTCGGCACTGGCTGCCTGTTGATCGGAAAAAGCGTGGCGCGGACGGGAGCCCGCCAACGGATTGCTCACCACCGCCATCTCGCTGCGCGATACCAGCAGCTCGGGGCTGGCGCCAAGCAGGGTCTCTCCCTCCGGCAGCGGGATCTGGAACACATAGGCGCCCGGATTCTGGGCCAGCAGAGAACCAAATGCGTGTGCGGGGGAGGTCTGCTCAGCGCTCTGCACATCGATGGCGCGCGACAGCACCACCTTCTCGAGCTGGCCCTCGCTGAACTGCTGCAGCGCCGCCCGCACCGCCCCCTGATAGTGGGCAGAGCCGGTCACTTCGCTCACCTCGCCACGGAGCTGACAACAGCTGGCGGGCAACAGCGCATCCCGTTTGACCCACTGCGATTGCGTCGGGATCACCAGATGCCAGGGGGATTGGGTATCAAACGGAATGGCGCCGATGACGATGGGATTGTCCATCCCCTGCTGGCGCAACTGACGTAGATGGGCGATCAGCTTCTCCGGTGGGATGCCGGTAAAACTGTCGTGGATACCGGAAGCGACCAATACCCTGTCACCGCTGGCAAAACAGCACACTTTATCCAGCCCGGCCGTTGCGGCGGGCCACTCTTCTTCCAGTGCATGGTCACACATGACGGTGCTACTCCTTGGAATGAATCACTGCCTGAAACGACAAAATGTGAGTCATTTGACTCACAATGTCGCAGGGTGAGCGGCATCCTAACAAGGAGTGAAAAAACGATCAACACAAATGAGAATCAATTTCATTAACTTCTTTTTAGTCAAAAGAGAGGGACGAACGAAACCGAACATCGCCGATAAAAAAGAGTTGCGATCGGAGCAAATTCAATTTGATAATGATAACGCTTATCATTTGAATGTTATGGAAGATGTAAATAATGAAATCCTCAACCTCCCGTTTTATTGCCCCCAGCCTGCTGGCCACCACCATAGTCACCCTGCTGACCCAGCAAGCGATCGCCGCCAGCAACGTCCCACAAGCCGACGAGGTGATCACCGTCACCACCACGGCGCACAATACCCGCTCGGCCCCCGCCTCCATCTCGGTTATCAGTGCCGAACAGATCAAGGCCGCACCGGTCAATGACCTTGCCGACCTGCTGCGCCACGAGGTGGGTATCCAGGCCGAGACCGACACCAATGGCCGCAGCGATATCGGTATTCGCGGCATGTCGGGCAAATACACGCTGGTGCTGGTGGATGGCAAACGCCTCTCCTCCTCCAATGCCCTGTGGCGCGGTGGCAACTTCGACAACACCCCGGTGCCCCTTGGCATGATCGAGCGGGTCGAGGTGATCCGTGGCCCCATGTCGGCACTTTACGGCTCCGATGCCATCGGCGGTGTCATCAACATCATCACCAAGCAGCCGGGCAAAACCTGGCAAGGGGCGGCGGATGCCGACTTCAAGGCCATTGAAGGCAAGGATGGCGGCGATCAGCACAGAACCAACCTGGGCTTTACCGGCCCGCTGACCGACAACCTGCTGATCCGGATGAATGGTGAAGTGTATGACCGTCAGGCCTGGACTCCGCCGGAAGCGGCCGATGGCATCCCGCTCATCGAAGCCAAACAGACCCGCAACTTTGCCTCTACTCTGAGCTGGCTGGTGGATGAGCAGCAACGCTTCGAGTTTGACTATCTCTACAACCAGGATGAGCGGCCCCTCGATATCTTCCGCAAGACCGGCAACAAGGTGCACAGCCGCCAGCAGCAGAACGATCGCAACCTGTTTGGTCTGACTCACAAGGGAAACTGGAGCTGGGGTGACACCACCCTCATGGCCAACTATGAAAGCTCCCAGATCGACGATTTCAATACCAGCTACTCAGCCCCGCAGCAGCGCGAACTGGAGGAGAACACCTTCACCCTGAAGGGCTACACCAATCTGGCGCTGGCCAACCACTACCTGACGCTGGGTGGCGAATATCTGGATCGGGAGCTGGTGGATGCGGTGAGCTACAAGGATATCGGCGGCAAGGAGAGTCACTCCCAGGAGGCACTGTTTGCTCAGGACGAGATCGGCCTGACCGACAGCCTGACCCTGACTCTGGGCGGCCGTTATGATCACCACGAGATCTACGGCAGCCACTTCACCCCGCGCGGCTATCTGGTGTACGAACTGAACGATGTGGTGACCGTGAAAGGCGGTGTCAGCCAGGCCTTCAAGGCGCCGGCACCGCACCAGTACTCCAATGGCTACAGCATCGAGAGCTGCGGCGGCAGTTGCCGCATCTATGGCAGCGACAAGGTCAAGCCGGAAACCAGCACCAACTACGAGCTGGGTGTTATCGCAGGGCAAGGGATCTGGGAGACCAATGCCACCCTGTTCTACTCCGATATCGACGACATGCTCACCTTCAAACAGCTGCCGAACTCCACTGACCGCACCTGGTACAACCTGGAGAAGGCCACCACCAAAGGGCTGGAGCTGACCGGCAGGCTCGATCTGACCGACGACATCAATCTGGGTGCCAACTACACCTACCTGAAAGCAGAAGGCGATCAGGGTCAGGCACTGCCCGAGCGACCGGAGCACAAGGCCAACGCCAAGCTGACCTGGCAGGCTACCGAGCGGGTCAACGCCTTCGTTGGCACCACCTACACCGGCACCCAGTATGCGGAGCAGACCGTCAACAAGGTTGTCGTACTGCACAAGCTGCCCAGCTATCAGACTTTCGATCTCGGCACCGGCTTCAAGGTCACCAGCAACTTTGATCTGCGGGTCGGTATCACCAACCTGACCGATGTGCGCCTGCAGGAAAAAGACCCCACCTTCCAGAACGTGGAGCCGGGTCGCAGCTACTACATCAGTGGCTCGGCCCGCTTCTAAAGCTCATCAAGCCAACAGCGCGGGCCTCTTGCCCGCGCTGCATTGCCCGACACAATAAGGGGAAGATCCCCACTGGACAGCAATGAGCATGCAGGTTTCCATTTCCATAAGGATCACTCATGTTCACCTCACTACTGAACGCATCACCCCTTGCCCCCCTGCCCACACCGGATGAGTTGCTGCAAGATCACCCCGTCCCTCACCGACTTGCCCGCCAGATAGCTCGCAGCCGCCAGCAAGCCCGCCATATTCTGCATGGAGAGGACGACCGCTTGCTGCTGGTGATCGGTCCCTGCTCCATCCACGATCCGGCCGCCGCCCGTGACTATGGTGGCCGGCTGGCCGAACTGCAGGGCCAATACGGGGCTCAGCTGCAACTGGTGATGCGCACCTATTTCGAGAAGCCGCGCACGACGCTCGGTTGGAAGGGATTTATCTTCGACCCGGGTCTGGACGGCAGCGATCGGCTGGCGGAGGGATTGCGCCAGGCGCGCGAACTGCTGCTGGCACTCGGGCAAGAGGGGCTCGCCTGTGCCACCGAATTTCTCGATCTCACCAGCATGCTCTATCTGGGGGATCTCATCAGCTGGGGCGCCATCGGTGCCCGCACCACCGAATCCCAATTGCACCGCCAGCTGGCCTCGGCCCTCCCCTGCCCCATCGGTTTTAAAAACGGCACCGATGGCAACGTCCGGATCGCGGTCGAGGCCATCCTTGCCAGCCGGGCCGCTCACCTCTATCCGCAGCCTTCCGGTGACGGTCGGCTGGCACTGGTGCGCAGTCATGGCAACCCCGATGGTCACCTGATCCTGCGCGGTGGCCGCCAGCCCAACTATCAGAGCAATCATGTGGCAGAGGCGGGCGAGCTGCTGCGCCAACTCCATCTCTCCCCTCGCCTGATGGTCGATTGCAGCCACGGCAACAGCCAGAAACAGCACGCCCGCCAACTGCCCGTTGCACGGGAGCTGGCTGCCCAGCTGGGCAGCGGCTGCCACACCATCGCCGCCGTCATGGTGGAGAGTTTTCTCAAGGAGGGACGCCAGGATATAGCCAGCCAGCCGCTGCGCTACGGCCAGTCGGTCACCGATGGCTGCATCGGTTGGGAGCAGACGCGGATAGTGCTCGATACCCTTGCCGAAGGGGTGGAAGTGCGCCGCCAGCAGCGGATTGCCCTGGCGGGATAAAACCGGAACTCATGTGACGGATAAAGATATGGCCCCGACGGGGCCATATTGCTCTGAACCTCTCGCCGCAGATCAAGCGACCGATTCACGCTCCACCAGCTGGGCTTCGAATTTGAGCGGCAACCCGTCTACCGGCTTGTGATCAAGCAGGCGCAAGGCCAGCTCGGCGGCACGGCTGCCCATCTCCTCAATGGGGTAGCGCACCGTGGTGAGCTTGGGATAGATGTAGCGGGCATAGGGGATATCGTCGAAGCCCACCACCGACACCTGTTGCGGGATCTTGTAACCACGCTCCAGCAGGCAGGAGATAGCCCCGGCCACCATGCCATCGTTGAAACCGAGCACGGCAGTGAACTCGACACCGCGCGCCAGCAGCTCGCTCATCGCCACATAACCACCGTTCTCGTCGGCAAAGCCGCGGCTGATCAGGGCCGGATCAAGGGAGATACCAGCCCGCCCCAGCGTCTGGGTATAGCCCGCCATCCGTTGCTGACCATCGACGAACTCCTCGTCGTCGGAGGTAATAAAGGCAATCTTGCGATGACCGGCATCGAGCAGATGCTGGCAAGCCGTGGTGATCCCCGCCTTGTTGTCGAGCCAGACGCAGCGATCTTCGGCACCCGGCACCTGACGGTTGATAAAGACGATGGGAGTGGTGCCCGCCGCCAGCTCGCTCAGCTCGTCGTCGGGCAGCGCCTTGCTGTGCAGGATCAGCGCATCGCACTGACGCTGCAGCAGGGCCTGAATGGCATGGCGTTCGCGGGTAATGTCATGGTTGCCCGACATCACAATGGTGAACTTGTTTGCCCGATCGACCATGGTTTCAATGCCCCGCATCATCTGGGCGAAGAAGGGGCCACCGCAGAGGTCGCCGACCAGCACGCCGATGCAGTTGGAACGCTTGCTGACCAGAGCCTGGGCAAAACTGTTGGGCCGAAAATTCAGTTCCTTCATGGCCGCCAATACTGCCTCGCGCTTTTCCGGGGCGACCTGCGCCGTGTTGTTGATCACGCGCGATACGGTGGAAATAGACACATTTGCCAGCTGAGAAACGTCTTTTATCGTTGCCACTATCCATTCCTTTATTGTGAGGGGAACCTGCTGGTGCCGACGGCCGAGTATATCCCGCTCCCTGGAACATTTCCCGGAGCCCGATCACCACTCATGTTTCCTTTTGTAACAGAGCGTTGCTGATGATACCCGCTGCCTGCGGGATTTGAAAACGGGGCCGACTGGCGGCCCCGTGCTCAATAGGCGTGGTTGAGCTCCCGATCCGACATGAAGCGCAGCGGCTGCTGCAGCTTGTGCTGATAGATAAGGTCAAACGACAACACGTTCTGCACGTAGTTGCGCGTCTCTTTGTAGGGGATGCTCTCGACCCAGACATCCATCGGCTTGTTTTCACTCTGATCGCGCCAGCGCTTCACCCGACCGGGCCCGGCGTTGTAGGCCGCTGCCGCCAGGATCCGGTTGCCATCGTAGAGATCGAGCAAGCGCTTGAGGTAGGCACTGCCGAGCCGGACATTCATCGCCGGATCAAACAGCTGCTGTTCGCTGCGATAGGGCACACCGAGCTTGCCGGCAGTCTCTTTGGCGGTCGAGGGCATCAGCTGCATCAGGCCGCGCGCCCCCACCGGTGACTGGGCCATCGGATAAAGAGCACTCTCCTGACGGGAGATGGCGTAGAGCAGGCTCATGTTGACCGCCCGCTCCCGCGCCACCTGACTGAACGTCTGCCTGTAAGGTTTGGGGAAGCGCAGCTCCAGTGCATCCCACGCCTCGGCGCGGATGCTGGAGAGGATAGCCAGCTCATGCCACCCCTGATTGAGGGCGATATGACCAAACTCGATGCGTTGAGCCACCGGGTTGCGATCCATGTTGTGGATCCACTCGGCCCGTGCTGCAGTGATTTCGTTCATCGACAGCAGCTCGCGCACCCGCAGCAGGAAGGGCCAACGCTGGCTGGCGGTGCGCCAGTCCGGTACATGCTTCACCCCCTGATTGACCATGCGGTAGGGCACGCCGGTACGCTGGGCCGCCATGAACCCGTAGAAACCGCGCAGGTTGGCGGTCTCCAGATAGAGATCCTGAGCCGGTTTCTTCTGTCCCTGCACCTCAAGGGAGCGCGCCATCCAGTAACGCCAACGATCCTCTTTCTGGCGCGCCATCGGCATCTTTTTCACCCAGCCGGAGAGGCCGCGCCAATCCTGCTCCCAAATCGCGAGACGGGCCCGCAGCTCGGTGATATCGGGGTCGGCCAGCCGCACTACCGTATTGTCGAGCCAGCTGCGCTGGGCCAGTGAGCGATCCAGCAGCAAGCGCCGGGCAATGGCACGCTCAACCGGCTTGACCTCGGCCTGGGTCAAGCCAAAGCGGCTGCGAAAGAGCGCCAGCTGGCGCAGTACCGCCTCGGGTTCCTGATTGGCATAACGGGCCAAACCGAGTGAGAGCAGCTTCCTTGAGTAGGGATTGCTGCTGAAATAAGCGGGATTCATCGCCTTGGCAGGCTGTTCAAACAGGGTCACCATCTGATCGCCATAGCTTTGCAGGCTACCCGACAGGTTGGCCCCCAGATGGCGGATCAGGTTGGGGTTCTCCGCCTCAAAGGCGAGAGTCATCCGCTGCCAGATCTTCTCCTGAGTACGCTGACCGGATGCCTGCCAAAGCTTGAAGAGCGGCGAGCAGGCGTCGGGGCGGGATTGACCGCTCATCCAGAGTTTGCCAGCCCCCTGCAACGCTTCACCCTGTTTGCCGGTGTTGTAGAGCGCCTGATAGTGCATGCAGAGCAGATCGGTGGAGCTCGGCTTGGCCGGATAGAAGCGCAGGAATTGCGACCACTGCTCGCTCTGGGCCAGATAGGTGAGGTAACTGCGTTCCAGCCGGTTCGACTGGGGGGTGTCGCCATGCTCGCGGATAAAGCGGGTCACATCGTTGTAGTCGGCCGCCCCGGGCCGAAAGGCGAGCTGGTAATAATCGAGGTAGGGCAACAGGGGATAATGAGCCAAACGGGCTCGAATTTGCTGGAAACGGGCCTGATCATCGGCCTTTACCGCATCGTAGGCCTGACGGTACAGCGACTGCTCCGCTGTTTGTGCCATCAGACCCGGCGCAAACAGCGCCGACAAAACAATTCCCCATACAGCTTTCACTGAACATCTCCATTGCGAGGCAAGAACACCGCCCGCGGGCGGTGGGTCTACTGCCTCCCATTCTACCCGTTGCCAGCCAAGGCGACAGCGGGGAGAGGAGACTATTTTTCTACGCCGCTCAGCTGGATTTCGCGCGGGTACTCTTGTCTCGCGAGGCGCTGTACATATTTCTCCAGATAGGGCACCGGCAACGGCTTGGAGGCAAGATAGCCCTGATAGAAGCTGCACCCCTGCGCCTTGAGAAACTCCAGCTGCTGGCGTGACTCCACCCCTTCGGCGGTGACGTTGAACCCCATGTGGCGTGCCATGGCGATCACCGCCTCGACGATGGCCATGTTGTCGCCATCCTTCGGGATGTCCTGGATGAAGGAGCGGTCGATCTTGAGCTCGTCGGCGGGCAGCCGCTTGAGATAGCTCAGGGAGGAGTAGCCGGCGCCGAAATCGTCGATGGCAAAGCTGATGCCAAGAGATTTGAGATCCGTCATCTTGCTGATGGTGTCCTCGGCATGGCCCAGCACCACGGATTCGGTGATCTCCAGATTGAGGCAGGCCGGATCCATGCCGGTTTGCGCCAGCACATCGTGGATCCGCTCGACAAAGTCGGTGGCATGGAACTGCTTGGCACTGACGTTGACCGAGATCTGTGGGATATGGATACCATTCTCCTCCCACAGCACATACTGGGCACAGGCTTCATGGAGCACCCAGTTGCCGATATCGACAATAAGGTCGCTCTCCTCGGCGATGGGGATAAACTCGGCCGGCGAAACCAGCGCGCGCCCCGCCGGCTGCCAGCGGATCAGTGCCTCGACACCGATGATATCGCCGCCATCCACCAGATGTTGGGGCTGATAGTAGAGCGTCAGCTCCTGCTGGTTGAGGGCGTTGCGCAGCTCGTTGTGGATGTGCAGCCGGCGATCCGCCTGCTGCTGCATGGAAGCGTCAAAGAAGCGACGAGTCTTGCGACCGGCCGACTTGGCCTGATACATGGCGGTATCCGCCTGCTTGAGCAGATCATCCACTCCCTGCTCCCGATCCGGAAACAGGGTGATGCCGACGCTGGCACCGATGTGCAGCACCTGCCCCGCATAGGTGTAAGGTGCGGCAATCTCGGTGATGAGCCGCTCGGCAATGATGTCGGCCTGCATCTCCGCCTGGGGCGGGCTGGCCGACAGCGACGGCAGCAGCAGAACGAATTCATCCCCGCCGAGGCGAGCCAGACAATCCCCCTGACGCACCAGCCGCTTGAGTCGGGTCGCCACCTCTTTGAGCAGCCAGTCGCCGGTGGCGTGGCCAAGGGAGTCGTTGATGGTCTTGAAGTGATCGAGATCGATGAAGAGCAGCGCGCCGATCAGGCAGCTGTGGGTCGCCTCATTGAAGGTCTGAACCAGGGTTTCATGAAGCTGGCGGCGGTTGGGCAGACCAGTCAGCTCGTCGTAATAGGCGAGATCCTGGATCCGCCGTTCGGCGGCCTTGCGCTCGGAGATATCCTCGAAGCAGATGACGAAGTGGCTTATGCCCCCCTTCTCATCCTGTACCGGCGTCACGATTTCCCATTGGGGATAGGTATGACCATCGGCGTGCAGACGCTGGGTCTCACCCTGCCAGCGGCTCAGGGGATTGAGCTCGTAACCAAGCCCCCCCAGATTTGGCCAGAGATCCTGTTCCAGCTGCAGGCCGAGCACAGCCTGGCTATCAAATCCGGTGATCTGGCTAAAGGCGTTGTTGACCCGCAGGATCTTGAAGTCCGGGTCGGTGATGATGATCCCCTCATGGGTTTCGAAAGCTACCGCAGAGAGGCGCATCTGGGCATCTGATTGCAGCCGTTCCAGCTCGGCAACCATCCGCACCGTAAAGGTGTTGAGCACCGAGTTGAGGTTCGCCATATCTGCCGGTGCCGAACTGAGCAGCGCCAGATGGCCCAGCAGTTGCCCCCGGCCATCAAATAGCGGCTGACCGTAATAGGTCTGACCGGCGGCCAGCCACGGCTGGTACTCCTCCTGCTCGGAGATCACCTCCAGGCAGACCGCGCCCTGTCGATAGAGCTGCTGGCAGGGTGTTCCCGCCAGCGGGTAATCCTTGAGCGCCAGCCCGTCGGCGGCCAGCACCCGCACCCGATCCGCCGAGCTCAGCTCACCGACCCAGACCGCATCGACCTGCAGAATGTGGGAAAGCTGTTTGACCAGGGTGTTGAAGAAGTCGAGCCCGGTGCGGGCAGAGAGCGCCTGCGCCAGCTGGGTGAGCAGGCTGGTCTGCAGCAAAGGCAAAGAGAGCTTGAGAGACGTCGCGGCAAGCGGGATCAGCCAGCCACAGCAGACCTCCTGGTTGGGCACAAACTGGCCACTCCAGAGCACATGGTTGAGGGCTCCCTCTTTATCTCTGAGGTGACCGATAAACTGTTCCGGCAGGTGTGATTCATGAAGGCGGATGAGGAAGTCGGCAAAGCCCGCTTCATCTTCCGGCAGCAGCTGGTCGGCCCATGGATGGACTCCCTTTCCTTGCCACTGCTGGCAGGTGCCCTGATCAGAGAGACTCCACTGATCATGCTGCCGATCAAAAAACCACATGACCTGCGTGGCTTGATGCTTCATTTATGACTCCAACACAACAACCGACCACGTTTGATGTCCAGCAACAGGCAGCAGCAACCGCTCCGGATCCGCTCATGAGGTCGAAGACAGGAGGGGCAAAGTGCAAACATGCGATATCAAGCAGTGGGAACCGGATATGAGGTCGACACAGGGTGCTGCCAAGAGGGGACAGAAACGATCCTATTCCCGTCATACTGCCTGCCAGTTTCGAGGAGCTCAAGCGATTTTTGGCACGAAACCGGAAAAGATCACAATTTATAAGTTGCTGAATAATGATGGCTTCATTTTGTGATCTGCATCACATTTTAAGTATCACCAATCAGTAATCTGAAGGTGAAGACACAAGCAAGACGACCCGAAGGGGGCCTATATGAAAATCGAAATTACCAGCAAAATCATCGACATCACCCCGGCTATTCGCGAGCGTATCGAATCCCGTTTTGAAAAGCTCGAACGTCTTCAGGTGCCTCTCATCACACCCCATGTGATTGTCTCCAAAGAGCGTCTGATGTTCATTGTCGAAGCCAGTGCTGGCATCCCCAACGGCAAACTGTTTGCCCAGGCAGAGCATGAGGATCTCTACGCCGCCATCAACGAATTGGGACAAAAACTGGAGCGTCAACTCAATCGCCATACCGAAAAACCCATTGCCCGTCGTGCCAATGCTGCATTGAAGGAGCAGGTTGAAACGGACGAAGCTGACGCATAAGCCATCGCGGATCACAAAGAGCATAAAGGCGGGTTATCCCGCCTTTTTGTTTGCCTGATTTTCAGCTGTCTGAACAAAAGCACCAGCCCCTAGCTGAGCCAGTGAAGACGAGTATCAACCCCCTGCTGCAACCGGTCAAGCACCGGCAACAGCACCAGCGGATCCTCCTCCCGCGGCACACTGGCTACCTTGTGTTGCAGCTTCTCGCGTCCCAGCAGTGTCAGATTGTCAAACACCGCCTCATCGATCAGCGGCTGTCTGGCTACCAGTGGCGGCGTTTGCAGTGCCAGCCAGAGCCGCACATCCACCATGCTCCCCCCCTGCTGCAACCGCTCATTGATGGCACTACAGTCACTCCCCGCTCCCTCGGCCATCAGCACCTGAGCCTCTCGCAGCTCAAAGTGCGCTCGCCAGTCCCGCTGGTCAGGGCTTGCCGCCGGCTTGGCATCGAACCAGGGCTGCTCTTCCACCGCATCGGTCAGTAGCGCCAGCTGCAATCGAAAATCAGCCCGATCGCCATGCTGAAGATCCTGGTTGAGGCGCTGCCCCAACTGGCCTTCATCGACGAGCAGCTGATTACGGATTGAACTGGGTAGCATGGGATAACTCTTGAAAATGGTGATTTCATCTCTTATCGGCCACATATCCGATTCTTTTAATGGAAAAATCCGCTTCAGGGGTTCACAAAAGCG
>NZ_CAWNWX010000045.1:4331-6004 GCF_963878195.1 Aeromonas sp. HMWF016 | reverse complement strand
ATAGAAGATATCCACCGCCTGTGCCACCCCGCTCATCGCCTGCAGATAGAGGCGCGGCAGCAGTTCGTAGCGCAGCTTGAACTCGGCGATGGGGCTGAACACCCCGACCCCGTACTGGAACTGCAAGCCCGGCAGCAGATAGGCCGACAGGGTCACCTGGGTGTTGTCACCACTGCCTGCCGTATCGAGGGAGACATCGCTCATCCCGAGCGACTCGCCAATGCTCGACACCACCCCATTGGCCTGACTGACAGCCCCTGCCACCAGCAGGCCGTTGAAACCGCCATCCTCACCGCCGGTCTGCAACCCTTTGCCGCGCAGCAGATAGGAGAGCTGTTCCGACTGCGCCATCTGCGGCTCGGAGTAGACATTGATCGCCGGCTTGCTGGCCGGGCCGGTCACTCGCACCCCCACCGTCACCTGCCCCTCGATGGTATCGGGGTCACGGTACGCCTCGATATTGAGGAAGGGGCGATCAAGTGGACCGGAGAAGAGGATCCGCCCCTCCTTGATGATCAGGTTCTGGCCATAGGCCTTGAAGCGACCATTGGTGAGCACCAGCTGACCATTGCCTGCCAGCGGCTTGCCCGGATCCTGACGAATATTGAGGCCGCCCGACACATCGGTCTTGAGCCCCATCGCCTCCAGCTTCACATCATTGCCAAGGCGGATCGCCACCTTCATCGCCAGCGGCAGGCTGGTCTGCTTGGGTGGTGGGGGCCGATCGTCATAAACCACTGTAACATCGTCAGAGACGGCGACCGCAGAGTCAGGCAAGCTCTTGACCAGAATGCGTGCCCAGGGGATATCCACTTGACCGGTCACCCGGGTTTCGTCACCCAGCGAGACGGCGATATCGGGGGAGACTTTCACCCGCCCCATGCCCGGGTACTGCGCCTCCAGCTCCTTGCCCTGAATGGTGAGGCTGCCGGTCACCGGCATCTTGGCCCAGCTGAGCCAGCCCCCCAGTGCCAGCGGCCCCTTGCCCACCAGCATCGAGCCATCAAGCTCGGCCCGGTTGCCTTCGATCTTGAGGCGGGTCACCAGCTTGGTCAGAGTCACCATGTCGGAGTGGGTCTGCACCTCGCCATCGCTCAGATTGAGCTGGCCAAACAGCAGCGGCGCCGCCAAAGTGCCATCAAAACGGGCATTGGCCGAGATGACCCCGTGCAGGGAGCGCACCTCCGGAATGAGCGGGGCAAAGGTGTCGAGCTTGAGATCGTCAAACTTGAGCTGGCCGCCGAGCAGACCGCGACCGGCGGGCTCCCTGATCAGCAGCTCGGTATCGATATTGCCGATCTGTTTGGAGGCAAAGTCGAGACGAATAGCCGCCTGCTGCCGCTCGAAATCAAGGCCCAGCGCCAGCTGCTGGTAGTCGGTCTTGAGATCATCGGTGACAAAGGTGCCCGGCGTGGTACGCACTACCGCATGGAGGGTCTGCTGATTGCCGCGCCAGCTGGCACGGCCGTCGGCAGAGAGCACCGCCTGCCAGCTAAAGTTGTCCGGCAACCAGGGGCGCAACCGCTTGAGGTCAAACCCGGCCAGAGCAAACTCCAGCGAGCCTTGCGCTGCCGAAACCTGGCTTCGTTTCACGCAGAGGCTGGCCCCTTGCGAGCCGAGGCAGAGATCCCCCATCGCCACGCGCTGGCGTGGCAGATCCACATCCAGACCCC
>NZ_CAWNWX010000045.1:0-4321 GCF_963878195.1 Aeromonas sp. HMWF016 | reverse complement strand
CCCCAGGGCGAGGCGGGATCCCAGCGGCGCAGCGGGGTCTTCAGCTTGAGCTCGGAGAGAGCGCCACGCCAATGATCCCCACGCATTCCGCCCGCCAGTTTGAGGTTGGCCGCAACCGGGTCACCCTTCATGGTCAGGGTCAGCTGATGCTGATTGAAATCACCGTTCAGATTGAGCAGCAGCTGGCTCAGCTTGGTGGCCCCCTGAGTCAACTCGGCAACCGAGAGTGACAGCTCGCCAGCTGGCCTGGCCCCCAGCGCGCCGTTGCCCTTGAGGGTAATGCCACCGAGATTGGTCCCCGCGTAGTAGAGACGGCCTGCGGTCAAGTCGGCAGCCATTCTGGGGGTCTGCTGGTTGCCGCTCACTTTCACCTGCCCCTTGATATCCCCCTTCAGACCGGGATAGATACCGCCGAGCTGGGGCGCATCCAGTGCCGCATCCAGCTGCCAGCGAGCAGGGGCTATGCTCCCCTTGGCCTGCAGCTGGTTGGGACCGCTTTGCAGCGAGAGGGTCGGGATCTGCCACTCCATCTTGTCGTTGCCGCGCAGCTCACCCTTGAGGGCCAGCGGATACTGGTTGAGCTTGCCATCGATCTTGAGCTTGGGCAGGTTGAGTTCCCAGTGGCCCGCCTCGTTCATCGCAAACCGGCTCTCCAGCTCTCCCGCCAGGGTGCCCTTGAGCTCGGGCAACAATTCGGCCGGATTGATCCCCTTGAACAGGGTCGTCCCCTGCCACTCGATCCCCTTGTGCCAGGCGAGCTTGCCATCGAGTTTGAGCTCCCCCTTGAGGGCGTTGAGCTGCAAGGCGATCTTGCTGAGCCGCTCCAGATCACCCTTCCCTTCCAGCACAACCTTGAAAGGAGGCACATCGGTACCCTTGCCGGAGGTATTAAGAGCAAATTGATAGCCGGAAAGCTTGCCCTTGGCGGTCAGGCTCCCTTTATCCAGCCGATAGTTCGGCTCATCTTTGGCAGGTTTGTGCAACGGCCAGCCGAGGCTCTTCCAGTCGAGGGCCAGCTCGAAGGGCAGATCAGGGTCGAGCGCGGCCAGAGATCCCTTGAGGTTGGCGGCAACCGGCCCCTTGGCGGCCAGCGTCAGTGCCAGTTTGCCAACCGAGCCGCCCAGGGTCAGGGTCGCCTGCTCACCTTGCAGCTCGCCATCGAGCAACCCCTTGCGGGCCTTGGCATCCAGGGTCACCGCCAGCGGATAGTCATCCCCCAGCCGGATATTGCCCTTGAGCGCCAGATCCGCCATGGCATGGCGCAGCGACAACTCGCGCACCTCGATACGATCGCCGACGGCACTGGCAGAGAGCTGCAACTTGTCGATCCCCTCGACCAGATCACCCTGCTTGTATTGCACCCGGGTCGCGCTCACCCCTTCAAGCTGGATGGGGAATGGCAGATGGATGGCGGGCAGTGTGATGAGCTCGGCTTTGGCTGCCTTATCACTGGCTCCTTTACCACTCTTGACTACCTTGTCGCTGTCATCCTTTGTTGCACTCTTGGCCACCGGGGAACTTGCGGCCTTGCCGCTGGCCTGAACCGGCGCCTTGGCTGAGGTGCTGGCAGGGGCATCAGCAATGGTCACGCTCAGCTTGTCGAGTACGGGCCCGCGCACGATCAGCCCCTTGCGATTGAGGGTGGCGCCGATATCGAGCGACCCCAGCGTCACGGCAACACCGGGTACCGCCAGATCGAGATCGGCCACCTTGAGGCTGTCGACCTGAATTTTGAGGGGGAGCGGATGCCAGACGAAAGGCTCCGACGGCTCTTCCGGGGCAGGCTCCGAGTCGGCCACCTTCACCACCGGATGGGTTACTTCAAGAGATTTGATCCAGAGTTTGCCCTGCAGCAGTTTGCCAAGATCCCAGTCGAGCACGGCGCGATCGACCGTGACATCCACCAGCTCATCCTGCCAACCCGCCCCTTCCAGAGTCCAGCCATAGCCAAGCTGGCCCGCCACCAGCTCCCCCTTGAGGGAGGGCTGCGCCGCCCTGGCCTGTTGCCACAACCACTTGTTGCCCTGATGGGTGAATCCCAGCAGGCTGACGCCGATGAGCAGCAGGAAAATCAGCCCCATCAGCCAGAGAAAGATGCGTTTTACCCAGATCATAATTCAGGCCCCAATGCGAAATGCAGCCGCAAGGGCTTGTCCTCTTCCGATACCCCGACCGCCAGATCCAGCCTGACCTGACCGATGGGGGTCACCCAGCGCACACCGACACCGGTACCAATCTTCCACGGCTCGCTGTAATCGTTGGTGGCGGTACCGCCATCCACGAACAGTGCTCCCAGCCACTTGTCGCTGAAGCGGTAGTTGTACTCCATGCTGGCGACGCTGGTGTAGCGGCCACCGGTCAGCTTGCCGTCCGAGCCGGTCGGCGAGATGGTCTCGTAGCCAAAGCCGCGTACCGTCTGATCACCACCGGTAAAGAAACGCAGAGAAGGCGGCACCAGCGAGAAGCTGTCGCCAATGATGGCCCCCTGCTCGGCACGCATCAGGAATCTGTGGTTATCCCCCAGAGTACGCAGCCATTTGCTGCGCCCCCACACCCGCATAAAGCTGATGTCGGAGCCCCAGCTGGGGTCGGAAAACTCCAGCGTCAGCTGCTGGCGATCGCCCCAGTCGGGCACCAGACCGCCACGCACCCGCAGCCGCGACCAGGAGACACCGGGGATCAGCAGCAAGCTGTTCCCCTCGTCGGCACCCTGGGTATAGATTTCGTTCTCCAGCCGGATAAAGACGTCACGGTCCCAGCTCTCCGGCCGCCGCGTCCAGCGGTGCACGCCAACGGTCGTCAGGTCGGAGCGGGTATCGTTGTTGTCCTTGTACTGGTAACCGGTCTGGATCGAGTAGTAGTCCCGCAGCGGGTTGCCCACCGGGATCTGGTAGTCGAAACTGAGCTCGGCCTCCGGCTGGGAAACCTTGGCGGTAGCAAAGAGGCGGTGGCCATAGCGGTTAACCCAGGGCTTCTCCCAGGTGGCACTCATGCGCGGCCCCACGTCGGTGGCGTAGCCGATACCGGTCTCGATCTCGTGATCGACCCGGTTGTCGAGGGTCACCGAGATGGGCACCCGGTAGTTGCTCGCCTCGCTCAGCACCGGCTTGATATCGACCTGACGGAACAGCTTGGTGGAGGAGACATCCTGTGACATCTCGGCCAGACGGATGGCGAGATAGGGGTCACCGCTCTTGATGTTGATAAGCGGCCGAATAAGATGGAGCGCCTCGGGGGTGGCGTCGTAGCGGATCTCGCCAAAGTGGTAGCGGTGACCCGACTGGAAGAGGATGTAGATCTCCGCCGTCCCCTTGTCCGGGAACACCTTGACCTGACTCTTGCCCAACTTGGCGTCGAAGTAGCCGCGGGCCAACCCGAGGCTGCCCAGATCCGCCTTGATCGACTCATATTTGGCGTGATTGAGGGGATCCCCCTCTTTGAGCGGCAACTGATCGAGCAGGGCACTGTAGACCTCGTCGCTGCCGGCATCCCCCTCCAGCAGAATATCGAGGCGCGAGACGATGACCGGCTCCCCCTTGTCCACCTCGATCAGGACGTTGGACGGGGTTTTCTTGTCGCGGCTCAGGGTGATCTTGGGCTGGTAGTAGCCATATACCTGCAGCGCCTTTTGCACGCTCTCGGTGATTTTGGCGCGAGCCGGGCGGTATTGCCGCTCCTGATAGACGGGCAAGGCGTTGAGGTAGGCTTCAACGTTATCCTTGTTCTCCCCTTTCAACCCCTTGACCTGATAGGTGAGCTTGGCAGCCAGTGCGGGGGTGGCCATCAGCGACAGCATAAGGCCCAACCCGAGCACCAGGAGGCTACGTCGAAGGGCTGAGCCAAAGAGCGAACTCCCTGTCAGCAGGGACGGATTGCATCCTGTCAAAGGTCAATATTCCTGAAAATTGGTTAAGATGGCGGAGCGGCTCACGGCACATCGGAGGCAGAGAAACGGAGCACCCCAGCAAATTGCGAGCCCTATCCTAACATAGGCACCGGCTGGCAACAGTGTGGCATCCGTGGCAAATTCACCATATCTTTGAAGACGTTGGCTACAAATCATCCGCTCGGGTACGTGCTGCCGAGCTCAAAACGCCGACCTTGGCCTTCATCTCACCCCAACGCCACGCTCACCAGTACCACATACCCGCTACGTCCGGATTCCCGCCAGCAACGGCACGCAAAACAACATGCGACAGGGTTTGTCGGCAGCCTGGTCCCACGACGCTCTTTCGCAGCAAAATCTCGTCGAATGCGAGAGCCTCACAACACGCAACCAATTGCGGTTAAGAAATGCTCGTTCAGGGCAATCGAATTATCC